>JAPLFH010000005.1 GCA_026390815.1 Ignavibacteriales bacterium
TTTGCATTTAGCTGAATCAAAATTAAAATATCATCAACAACAGGCAAAATTACCTTATGAAGAAAAATTTAAAATAATTTTAGCATTACAGAAGATAGATTCTGAGATGAGGAATAATAATAAATTGAGAAATAAAAATAATATTAAAAATAGAGCCTGGTACCCACAGGATTATGAACCGGAAGAAAATAAAGATGATATATAATGAACAATTGTAATGCGCAAGCAGGAATGGCAGCTTTAAAAAATAATTTTGTCTCATTTCTATTGCCAAGTTCCGATCCCGAGAATCGGGACGCGAAACTAAATTTAGTTGTTAGTCTTAAATTCTTAACTCAAGACTAAACACTAAAAACTTAAAACTCGGTAACTAGGTTATTCTTCCTTCTGTTTTCTGAATTCTGTTTTCTGATTTCTATTTCTCGACTTTTTCTAACTAAACACTAAAAATTCAAAACTTAATTTGTTATTCCTCCTTCTGTTTTCTGATTTCTATCTTTTGACTTTTTTAACTAAAAACCAAACACTAAATTAATTGTTAGCACAATAGATTCTATAAAAAATAGCATTTTACTTTGGTTCACAAATAGGTTAACTTTGTCTGCGTGAGAGAAATAATATTTTATAAAACCGCTAATAATAAAATTCCGATTGAGGAGTTTTTTGAATCGCTTTCTGATAAGCAAGCAGAAAAGATTTTATGGGTTTTACGTTTAATAAAGCAACTAGAAAGAATTCCTGTTGAATATTTTAAGAAATTGGAAAGCACTAATGATATTTGGGAAGTAAGAGCTAGTTCGGGAAATAATGAATTTCGATTGCTGGGTTTTTGGCATAAATCCAACTTTATTGTTTTAACTAATGGATTTAGAAAGAAATCTCAAAAAACACCTAAAACAGAAATAGAACTGGCTGAAAGCAGAAAAAAAGGTTTTTTAGAAAGGAGCTAAAATGGATGATTTAGAAAAATATATAGTAAAGAGAAAAAGTAAGAGTAAAAAATTTGCTATGAGTTTTGAAAAAGGTTACG
Organism: Ignavibacteriales bacterium; assembly: GCA_026390815.1. NCBI lineage: Bacteria > Pseudomonadati > Ignavibacteriota > Ignavibacteria > Ignavibacteriales > Ignavibacteriales bacterium. Next base: position 1,031 of record JAPLFH010000005.1, read on the forward strand.
AAAGTTTCAAGATTGGGATATTGCTTCGTCAAGCAAGAGAAGAAGTTGGGGTAACTCAAAAAGAGCTTGCAGAAAAACTCAGCACCAAAAAGTCTGCAATCTCTCGAATTGAAAATCACGCTGAAGATATTCGTCTCTCCACACTGAAGAGTTACTTAGAAGCATTAGGTAAAAAATTACAAATAAACATACAATAAATTAAATACTATAGTATTGACATTTAAGTTTTTGTTTTTTGTGCCTACCTGCCGGCAGGCAGGCCTGCTTGCTTCGGGCAAGTCAAGATATTTTAAATAATTTTTACATCATCCACCTGCCTTTGCCGGCAGGCAGGTCATCCATCAACCATTGCGGCTTGCCGCACTATGTGTCAACAAGCCGCTCAACCGGGCAGCGCTTTTCAAGGTGGCTTTTTTTCATTTGTAAGTTTTGTTTTTAAAATCGAATTGCTTATTCAAGAAACTCGAGATATCAATGAAGCAGTTAAAAATAATCCCGATAAGTTTCCTGAAGGATATGTTTTAGAACTTACCAAAGATGATTGGGATTTTTTGAAGTCGAAATTTTCGACTATAGATAAAAGGAAAAAAGTTGAATCATCAAATGTGGTCGAAAATTTCGACCACCTCGAAAAACTAAAATATTCGCCATATTTACCAAAAGCCTTTACTGAAAAAGGTTTGTATATGCTGGCAACAATATTAAAAAGTAATATCGCTACTCAAACAACCTTAGCTATTATTGAAACGTTTGCTAGAATAAGAGAATTATCAAAGAATATTAAAGATTTGTCAGAAATAAAAGATGATAGTAAAAAAAATAGGATGTTAAAAAAAAGTGGGCAAATAATTGCTGAAATACTTGATGATAATATGAAAGTTACCGATACAGAGACATCAATTGAAATTAATCCTGCCTACCGCATTTAGCAACCTCTGGCTGAGGCAGGTTTGCCGTATTAAAATTTAAGCACTTAATAAAGAAGAAAAAAGATGATTAAATTTTGCATTTTTCTAGGCAAGCAAAAACTTAATTAGTTTTTAGTTCTTAGTTTTAAGTCTTTAGTTATCTTCTTTTAACTCAATACTCGATTAGTCTTCTGTCTTAACTTAAAACTAATAACTCAACACTAAACACTGAATAAGGCTCAAAACTAAAAACTCTAGCATTTTTGTCTTTTGTCGTCTTTCGTTTATCGTTTCTCAATTTTTAACTAAAAACTAAGAACTAAAAACTCAAAACTGAATAGGACTAAGCACTAAAAACTTAAAACTGAATAAGGCTCAAAACTTAAAACTAAATAAGACTCAACACTGAATAAGGCTCAACACTAAAACCTATGTTGCTTAGTTTTTCTGCATCGATATAATATTGACATACCGAAAACTTATCGATATATTTATTGTAAAACAATAAATAAAATAATATGACTACTGTAACAGTTTCACCAAAATATCAGGTAGTAATCCCAAAAGAGATCCGGGAGAAACTAAAATTAAAACCTGGTCAAAAATTACAAATAATACAGTTTGAAGATAGGATTGAATTTCTTCAAATAAAAAATATCAGGGACGCCCGTGGTTTTTTAAAGGGGATGAATACCGATATTGAAAGAGAAGGAGATAGGCTTTGAACCTGGTCGATTCATCTGGTTGGCTGGAATACTTTGTCGATGGAAAAAACGCAAAATTCTTTGCACCTGTTATCGAAGATACTGAGAACCTGATAGTATCAGTAATAAATATTTATGAAATTTATAAGAAAATACTGATCGAAAAAGATGAAAATAAAGCACTTCAATCGGTTAGTTTAATGCAGCAGGCTAAAATTGTTGAGGTAAATTCATCTATTGCAATCCAGGCAGCAAAACTAAGCAGTTTATTAAAATTACCAATGGCTGATAGCTTAATATATACAACCGCACAAATATTTAATGCTGTTTTATGGACGCAGGACGTAGATTTTAAAAACCTTGAGAATGTTAAATATTTTAAAAAGAGTTAAGACATTTTCAAACAGGATCTCTATTTATTAAAAATCCTTTCTTTAAACATTTACCTTTTGATATTTGACCTTTGAAGTTTCATAACTATAAACTCAACACTTAATTAGTCATTCTTCCTTCTGAGTTCTGTTTTCTGAGTTCTATTGACATGTTCCGACTAAAAACTATTTCCTTCATCTTTTAACTTTCGGCTTGTAACTTGCAACTAATTTCTTCCTTCTGTTTTCTGATTTCTATCTTTTGACTTTTTTTAACTCAAAACTCGATTAGTCTTGTGTCTTAACTCAAAACTAATAACTCAAAACTAAAAACTGAATAGTGCTCAACACTAAAAACTAAATTAGTGCTCAAAACTAACTATGAAGAGTATTGTAAAAGAAAAATCTTTTCAATTCGCATTAAGTATAGTGGCTTTGTATAAAAAATTGATAAATGATAATGAATATGTAATCTCTAAGCAATTATTAAGAAGCGGAACAAGTATTGGTGCAAATGTAGAAGAAGCGCAAGCTGCTCAATCTGGCAAGGAATTTATTTCTAAAATGTCCATCGCTTCAAAAGAAGCTCGTGAAAGTAACTACTGGCTTAGACTTTTAAATGAATCACAATTAACTAAAATAAATTTAGAAAACTATATCAAAGACTCAGAAGAAATTATCAAGTTGTTAACTTCAATAGTAAAAACAACGCAACAAAAACTCAATTAATTCTTAGTTTTTAGTTTTAAGTCTTTAGTTATCTTCTTTCAACTCAAAACTAAACACTAAAAACTCAGCACTAAACACTGAATAAGACTAAACACTAAGAACTCAAAACTAAAAACTGAATAGTGCTCAACACTAAAAACTCTAGCAGTTTTGTCTTTTTACATTTGACGTTTCACTTGTGCCTTTTTCTAACTAAAGACTAAACACTGCACACTCAAAACTTAATTAGTTGTTAGATCTTAGTTTTAAGTCTTTAGTTAAGCTCTCTTAACTAAAAACTCGATTAGTCCTGTGTCTTTTAACTAAAAACTAAACACTCACAACTCAAAACTGAATAAGACTAAACACTCAAAACTTAAAACTAAATAGCGCGCAACTTTATTGAAAAATTAAAACTGAAAAATAATGAATAGAAAAACAATTATAGAAAAATTAAAAGTTTATAAAAGTAAATCGGATTATAGTCATAAAATTAAAGAGTTGGGTCTGTTTGGTTCTTACGCAACAGGAAAAAACGCTACTAAAAGTGATATTGATGTTTTTGTAAAACTTGAGCCTGCTAAAATGTTTGATTTAATCAGTATAAAAAATGATTTAGAAAAGTTGTTTGGTAAAAAAGTAGATATTATCGCTTTAAGAAAATCTATGAATGAATATCTTAAAAATCAAATTAAGCAAAATGGAATTTATGTTTAATCTTGGTCTTGTAAAAGAAGTATTGAGTCAAATTCTTACCGCCACAAACACAATACAAAAAAGAGTCAGATCGATTAAATCACCAGATGATTTTCTAAAAAACGATAGGAATTTAGAGAAACTTGACTCATTATGTATGCTGTTGATTGCTATTGGAGAAAGTATTAAAAATCTTGATAAAATAACACAAAGGACTCTGCTTAAAAAATATCCTGAATTTGAATGGAAAAAGGCTATGGGTATGAGGGACATTATTTCTCATCATTATTTTGACTTGAATAGCGAAGTGGTTTACCAGGTCTGTAAAGAGGAAATTCCTAAACTCAACAAAGTCATAAAAAATATCTACTCCGCAATTTAATAAGTTACGATTGTAATATTATTTTTATTATTAAAAACTCGATTAGTCTTGTGTCTTTTAACTAAAGACTAAACACTCACAACTCAAAACTGAATAAGACTCAACACTAAACACTATAATAGTTGTTAGTTCTTAGTTTTAAGTCTTTAGTTATTCTCTTTTAACTCAATACTCGATTAGTCTTCTGTCTTAACTCAAAACTAATAACTCAACATTAAAAACTGAATAAGGCTCAAAACTCGATTAGTCTTGCGTCTTAACTAAAAACTAATAACTCAACACTAAACACTCTAATTGTTCTTTCGTTTGTCGTTTCTCAATTTTTAACTAAAAACTAAGAACTCAACACTAAAAACTATGGTAGTTCTATTTTTTGACCTCTGACGTTTGACTTTTAATAACTCGTACTTGGTTTAAATGAGAATTTCATTTGTTATAAATCGAAAAAAAATGCTTTTATTTTAAAAAGGGTGTGGAGCAAAATGGAAAAAATTATAAATGTACATATTGAAAAGTTACCCGAAGGATATTACCTTGCAACTTCTGAAGATATTCAGGGATTAGTTGCACAAGGCAGAACTATTTCAGAAACCTTAGAGATTGCGCGAGATGTTGCAAAAAAGATTATGGAAGCTCAAAAAGATACTTCTGGCATTTTAATAGAATTAACTGAAGCCGGAACCAAATTTGACTATCCTCTTGTTGTTGGGTTATAATGGGCAGATTAAGTGGTTATAAGTATCGAGACGTTATTAAAGGTATTAAAAAATTTGGATTTGAGTTTTATAGGCAAGCAGCCGGCAGTCACGAAATCTGGTTCAATCCTTCGACTAAAAGGTTTACTACAATTCCAAATCATTCAGGCGATATACCCGAGGGTACTTTAAGAGCGATACTAAAACAAGCGGATATTACTACAGAGCAATTTCTATCACTTAAAATGAATTAAACTAAAATAGTAGTTAATTTTTAGTTCTTAGCGTCTTAACTCAAAACTAAAAATTCAAAACTAAAAACTAATAACTCAAAACTAAACACTAAATAAGACTAAACACTCACAACTCAAAACTGAATAAGACTAAACACTCAAAACTCTACCTGTTCTATCTTTTGACTATTTTTTAACTAAAAACTAATAACTCAACACTCAAAACTAAAATAGTTGTTAGTTCTTAGTTCTAAGTCTTTAGTTAAGCTCTTTTAACTCAAAACTAAAAATTCAACACTAAAAACTCAATTTGTCTTTCGTCTTAACTAAAAACTTAGAACTTGCCTACCCTGCCTACCCTGCCTACCGCAGGCAGGCGTCAGGCAGGCGCCAGGCAGGCTCAAAACTAAATTGGTTGTTAGTTTTAAGTCTTTAGTTATCCTCTTTCAACTCAAAACTAATAACTCAAATCTAAACACTTGAATAGTGCTCAAAATCGCAGCAAAGCGTAGATCCCGTGAATCGGGACTAAAAACTCTATTAGTTTTGTCTTTTCGTTTATCATCTGTCGTTTTACGTTTCATAAATTCATAACTTACCTGCTTAATTTATCTGCTTTTTATAAAGGCAGGAATGAAGTAGGAATAAAAAAGATGAGACAAAAAATATATATTGATACTTCAGTTATTGGGGGTTATTTTGATGAAGAATTCAAAGCGGTATCAAGAAAATTTTTTAAACGGTTGGAACAAAAAGAAATTATTTTTGTCCTGTCGGATTTATTAAATCTTGAGTTAATAAATGCACCAAGAAGGGTAAGGGAACTTCTTAATAAATTTCCTAAAAACTGTTTTGAGTATGTTATATTTACTGAAGAAGCAGCAGATTTAGCCGACAAATATGTAACTGAAGGTGTTGTTGGTAAAACTAGTATCGAAGATTGTCGTCATATTGCTTTAGCATCCATTAACAGGGTAAATGTTTTAGCGAGTTGGAATTTTAAACACATTGTAAATTTGGAAAAAATTAATGGTTATAACTCCGTAAACATAAAATCAGGCTACGGCATTTTAGAAATCAGGAGTCCAAAGGAATTGATTCATTATGGAAACAAAGAGCAAGATTAAAAGAAAACATAATTTTGATAAAAATTTTGATGCAGTGCAAATGATGTGTGATATCCGTGATAAAATAAGTTTCGAAACGCAGAATATGTCTTTTGAACAATTGAAACAATATATACAAAACAAATTAAAAACAGACTCAGTTATTAACCTGCAAATAAAAGATAACTAAAACATACTCTGGTAAAGTTGAAAAAAAGTGTAAATATAAATTTGTGTTAAAGTTTATAATGCTGCATTGTTTAGAAAGTAAATTTATTAATTTTTAATCATAAATGAGTCCGGTCTAAAAAGCTAATATTGCCCAATTGTCATTCCCACGAACCTGCCTGCAGTAGGCAAGCCTGCCAGCGGTAGGCGGGAGTGGGAATCTATTGCAGTTATAAATGTTGTTGGATTCCCGCTTGCCTGCTGCAAGCAGGTTTTCACGCATAGGCGTCAACTTAAGGATATCAATTACTGATTAATTAATTGCTAATTATTTTATTTTTCGGTTTAATAAGCATTTTTTATTATATCATGCCTACGGCATTTTGCTCTATTTATTCTTTCTGTTTCTACAATTATATCATCCCTCTGGGATGAAGAAATATACATCCCGATAGGCTTGCCTGCTGCAAGCAGGAATGAAATATTTATAGGAAAATGAATAAAAAAGCAAATAAAATCCCTTTAGGCTTGCCTGCTGCAAGCAGGGATGATATATAAAAACCTTATTTATTCTGAAATCAAAACAATTGTACCAATTTTGATTGAAAAACATAATCGTTAAGTTGACGCCTATGAGATAAGATCGGGATTTCATTTTATTTAACATTTTTGTTTTTGTTCTTTACGTATTAGAATTTCTAAAATGTCCATAGTTGTTAATCTGTTATATGCCATTATCTCCTCAATAACTGATAATAATTTGAGGGACAATGTTAGTCAATTTATTAAAAACTATGGGTGGAGAATACTTTTGGACTTTGACAATTGGTCTATCAGAAGGCAAACCGCTTTCAAGATCATATTGAAAACAGATAGGTACACTTCTCAATTCTATTATAAGCAGACTTCGGTTTATAAATCTGGTTCACAATGGATAATATACAAGGATAATTTACGGACGGTGGAATAAGTGAGAGTGTTTAATAAAAATAGTGTTAGCCTTTATTGCATTTGCATTGATTGTTGTGGAACTAAGGAGGATTGAACGCTTAAAAATTTTTTAGAGAAAGTAATATTTGGAAAACGACTTTTATACTTTGTTGGATGCCACTTATTTCTGTTCAACTATTTTAATTTCTTCTTCTGTTAAGCCGTAAAGTTTATAAACTAATTCGTCAATTTTCTTTTCAAGTTCATTGGTGTCGGTTTGTTGGTCCTTGCTTTTTACAGCTATTATTTTTTCAACGATTTTTACAAAGTCATTTTGATTTTTAGCTTTCTTAATTCGCAATTGTCCAACAGGTCCAGGATAATACTCAAATCGATAATCCATTAGTTTACCGTAACTCTTAAAATAAAAATCAAGCAATTTTGAGTTTACTAATGCAAGTATAAATTTCAAGTCATACTCTTTTGCATACTCTTTTTTCAAAGCAACTATTGTAGTGTCTGCACTTGAATAAAATTTCTTTTCGTCTAAAGCAAATGTGTTTTTAGAAGCTTTAAAACGGCAGACTAATTTATGGCTGTTAAATGTGTCAGGGTCTCGTCCCCATTGCAAATCATACCACCTAAGTTTACCAGATTTTGCCTCTCTGCGTTCTGAAAGTTTTTCTTTGAATTGCGTTAATCTCTTAAGTAATTCAGGATATTCAGCAATATCTTCAATTTCGTTTGTGTAAATTAATTGTCGATCTTCAACTGGATTAATTGAATACCTTGTAATGTCGCCAACCTTAATCCAAGTTTTTACAAATTTTTTGGGAATGCTTTTAAATTCTTTTGTTGTTGTAATAAACGCTTTATCAAGTCCTGTAACAATGCCTTGTGTACAATTTGCAATGGTTTCTAAGAGCACTGTTTCGATCTCAATTTTCTTATAAATATTTAATTCGCTTTCCTCTCCGAATACCCATTTTGATTTATTTTTTATATCGTCATTAAAAATTGAAATTGTTGTGAAGTTTTCTATTTCAACGGACTTTATTTTTTTGCTGTCAATATATTTGTAGTTGAAAGTATCTCCTTTTTTCGCCTCTCTTTTTTGAAATGTTGCTATTGAAGTCTTTATTCCAATACCGTCGAAAATGGTTACATTTTTAAAGTCGATAATTTCTTTAATGGAGAACGTATTGGCTAATGACTTTCTTAGTTTTTCGGCAAACTCCGCTTCAAGCCAGTAGCGTGAGGTGATATAACTGATAATACCGTTTGATTTAATTGCTCTTAAACCTTGTAAAAAGAAATAATAATAAATGTCGGCTTTGCCGTCAAATATTTCTTTGAAGTTGTTTTTAAAAACTTCTCTTTCTGCTTGGGAATACATTTTAAAATTTACGTAAGGTGGATTACCAATAACCACATCAAATCCATCAAATTCTCCTGCATTATTCAACACTTCTGGAAATTCAAAACGCCACTCAAAAGAATTCTTATAAATGGCATTGCTTTTTATTTCTTCAATTTCTTTAAAGAGTTTATTGATATCAAATTCTAACTTTTGTTGCTTTTCCTTTTGTGATTTTTTCTGTTTGCTGTCCAGTTCGAACAACTTGCCTTGGGTTAACAAAGTGTCAAGATCACCGCTTAGGTTTTTCAATTTTATTTGTTTGGAATCATTTTTGCCTATTTCAGTTCTAAAATCGCTTTTAATACTATCAATAATTTTTTGCAAATCTCTTTTTACATCACGATTTTTTTCATTTTTATAATCGTTCACAAAACCTCTGTATGCCTCCATATCATACTTAATACTTTTAAGAGCTTTGCTCAAATCTGCATCTAATGCAAAACGGCTTAACAAACTGTTTCCACATTTTATGTTGATGTCAATATTTGGAAGTGTTTCTAATTCCTCAAACACTTCGCCTCCGCTTTGTGTAACGGTTGGCTTGTAGTAAGCATTTTTCAAGAGCTCTATCCACAAACGCAAACGACAAATTTTTACAGAGTTAGGATTGATATCAACTCCAAATAAACAGTTTTCAATAATGGTTTGCTTTTCGTGAAAAAGAGTTTTTTGAAGCCGCTGAATTTCCTTACTTATTGGTTTACCGCCTTGTAGTTTATATTCTAAAATATTGCCTTTCGGATCGGTAATTATTAGTTCATCATTTACAATTTCAATTTCGTAACCGCTGATGCTGTTGCCTTTTTGGTCTGCAAGTATTCCTAATTCTGCTTTTATACTTATTATTTCATTGAGTGATGAAACCAGGAAATGACCTGAACCTACGGCTGGATCGCAAATGCGAAGTGAATTGACTATTACATTGGCTTTTAAAATGTCCTGCGTTTTAAAAAGTTGTGAAGTGTAATTTTTTACATCTTCAAATTTGTCGAACAAAGATTTTCCATTTGGAGATAATGCTGCATTAAATTTTTCTACCACAGCCAAGCGGATTGACTGTTTGCACATATACATTGTTATAAATCCAGGAGTAAAAATTGAACCATCTTTGTAGCCGTTTATTTTCTCAAACACTTTACCAAGCACCGATGCATTGATAAGGGTTTTGTTGTCTTCCTGAACATCTTCTGTCCCTTCACTGGCAAAGTCATAAGCATCTAAAAACTGAAAAAGATAATCCAGGGTAGGCAGCTTGTTTGCCTTCTTCTTTATATCTTTTAAAATGGTTGTATTGATTAATTCAAGTTGTCCTTCATTATCAAGCGAATTGATTTTGATTGTTCGGTCTTCCAATTCACTGATTTCAAAAAGCGAACTGTTTAAGTATGGAATACGGTTGTATTTTCTTTTTATTGCCTCCGTTCTATCATTTAGGTTTACTGCTAAAACTTTGTGAAAGAGTTTAAATAATTCGTCAAAGTCGTTTATAGTTTCGGTGTTTAAAAAACGATAATCTTTGTTGCCTTGATGATAAGTTATTAATTGTCCTTCCAGTAATTTGAGAAATAAAATCCTGTTTATCCAGGTAATGCAAAGCTCTAAGGAAACATTGAAAATTCTTTCGTCTTTGGTTTCTCCGTAACTAGTTTGGTCGGGTAGGCGATGAAATGGATCGTCTGTAATTAACGCTTCAATGGTCGCTTCGATAATGGAAGCTGTGTTGCGGTTTACATTTTTTCTTCTGATGATGTTTTTGCCATTTTCTTTCGCTTCTTCCAGTCCAATGATGTGAAGCAGTTCCTTGTAAAACTTTTCGTCAAGTGAATTGCTGTCATTTGGCGTTGCAATTTTTAATAAATGCTGTGGAGAAAGTATTTTGAGCAATGCACTTAATTCTCTATCATCTTCTTTTTTATTGTTTCTTAAAATAGTGTCGTACTCTCTGATGTCGAAGTAAACGCAAGGAATGTCAACATCCATTTTGGGAACTATTTTAGCAATTTCCTCATAAAACCAAGGATTGTCTTTTTTGTCGTTGAGTTTAGTTTCGTAAAGTTTTTTGATTTGTGTATTGCGGTAAATATGCTTGTCAAAATAGTTAGCGTCTATGATATACCACTCGTTTACATTGGTCATCACAAGCTGTTTCAATTGGTTGTTACCAGCCTGGATTCTCTCGTCTAAATAATAAAGTATAAGTTCGTGAAGTGCTTTTTTGTTGGGATTGTCAGCCGAAACCATTTCGTTAATGTTGGTCGGTCGTTTGGCTTCAATGATTACTCCAACTTCGCTGTCGGTGGTTTTGCCTAAATGAATTACTAAATCCTTTCTGTCTTTGGTATTGATGGCGTTGGTGTCTTTGTAGAAGGTGTCTCGCAAAAAATCACGCAGATCGTTTTTTAAGTGTTCTTCACTTTCATCTTTAGGTCGGCTTTCAATAGCACTAATCCTGGCAAGCAAAGCGATCAGGTTTGTTTTGAAAAGATCTATTTCACTTCGCAAAGGTTTTTGCTTTAAGAATGCTTTGAGTGCTTTTTTCGGTGTATGCGTTGCTAATTTCATAAAACAATCACTGTAAATTAATTAGGTTGTAGAGTTAAGTTTAAAAACAATGTTTATTTTAAATGTGCAATCAAACAGTTGTCTTTAGTAATTCCAGTAAAATATTTTTACACTCAAACTTAACAGCCTGGTTTTATTATTCAAAACTTTTTTATTTCAGTTTTGAGAAATGATCTATACAAATGCTGAATGCGAAAACGGCGTCCGCCTTGATTGGCGGGTTAGGTTGTTTTTTACCTTTTATAAATGATAAAAGTATTTGACGTATCACTTAATGTATCAACTGAAGTTTGAGAAACAGTTTTGTAGTAATTTATTCTCAATCTAAATTTCCCAATACTGTTTGAATCCAGATATGCTGTTGCGTGAAGATTATATTTTCTCGATGGAAGTATTCTTATAATTTTACTCCCTTCGAATAATATTCCACGATTCAATTGCTTCCAATTGTTATCACCAATATTTTTTTCAAAATAACCGTCAGTCCCTTCTGCAATCAGCAATTTATCGTGGTCAATACCAGCAGCATAACCATCACCTAAATTTGTGTAAAATGTATCTGAAGATGAATTAATAACTGTAGCTAAAACTAAAGCAAAACTATTAGAAAAATCATCGCCAATATAAAACTCAGATTTCTCTGTTTTTATTTCTAAATTTCCATAGAAATCTTTTTCGTTTGGTATCAGTGGATTGTTATCATTTGAACAATTCCAAGAAAATAAAATAGCTAATGCTATTAAAGTTGTTTGAATAAATATTTTCTTCATAACTTCTTATCCATTATTATTTTTGTAGAACAACCTAACGACGTTGCGCCTAACCCGCAGCCCATAACAACAATGCAACTTTGAAAAACAAACGCCAATAATTTTATAATTACTTTTTTATTGCGACCTACTTTAAAGAGCAACTACCTTTTACAACGCTACTTTATAACAACACAAATGTCGCAATGTTTAAAGCAGTCGGCCTTGAAGAACAGGTTATACAACTTTTACTTGTTGAAATAGTTTATCCCATTCCTTTTCAGCAATTCTAATTAGTTCAAATGAATCAATAATTTCATTTTCATTACAATCATAAACGGGCAAAGATAATTCAGCGTCATTTGCCTCTTTAGGATCAATCTCGACTTCATCTTTATAAAAAGTAATCTTAGCAATATTATTTTGAGAAATAGTCACTTTCAGTTTACCCAATTTGGGGAACAATCCAGATCTACTTTCACGTAAGGTAGAATGCTTCAATCGATTCGCAATATCGCCAGACACTTTTAGATTGATGTCATTGTTCACAAAATCTTCTATCATCTGCTTGTTTTTAGATATTGATTTTAAATAGTCTTTCAAATTCCACAGCCAAAGGAAATAATTTTCAACATCGTCTTGGATGCTTTCAAAATCACGAAATTTATGAATTGTATATTTGGTTGTTGTTCCATCATCAAAAGTATAACTCCAACCAGTTCCTTTACCACCAAAATCACTCAATTTTTTATTAAGTCTGCTAAGTTTTGAAAACAATATTAATATTTCACTGTATTTCATTAGTTGTATAACGGCGTTGCTTTTCACCCGTCCGCCACAAACAGCAATACTGGGATGAAAAACTACCGCCAATAATATTTAACAATTTTATTTATTAGAACAATGTTGCAAGTTATGCTTACCTTTTTCACCTAACCCGATAATTAGAAAAATGTCACAATGAAAAACGGCGTTTATTTTATTAGCGGATTAGAATTTTTTTTACGCAATTTCTCCATATAGAATTTTTCTAAATCATCCAGATTAATATTTGACAATTTTGTATGTGCGTTTTGAAACCAATCTTTTATTTTCTTCAAATTATTGATGTCCTCTTCTTTTTCTAAATTATCAATAATATTTTGCAAATAATTTAGTATGCCTTCTGAATGATATTTTAAACGAGAAAAAATATATTCCTTATTCTCGATGAAAAATCTCTGATAATCTTTTTGAGAATTAAATAGATTAAAGAATTTATATTTAATCTTACGAAAGTATTTTTGAAATCTCCCTTTAAGAGATAACTGATTTTTATTTTTAATCGTGTCTTTTAAATTGGGAAAGACAGTTATTAAACCTTCACCATATTCTTTTAGGAAATCTAAATTCTTTTTGGCTTTCATAAAAAATGCATAGCTTGCCAAAACGCCATATTTAGGAATGAATAAAAACTGAAGTGTAATAAAGGTAAGCCACCAAGAAGAAAACAGTTCTAACTTTTTATAAATATCTTCAATTCTGACAAATGATATTTCTGTTTCTTTATTATCGCATATCGCAACTATAGTTGAACTCTTAACAGTAAACCTATGGTTTTTCCCATTTCTAATTATTCTCATTTCTTCAATTGTTTTGGAATCTAATCCAAATGCCCTTAAATGACTAAATACAGCTGTCTTCTCATTTAGACTAATTAATGGTGCTTGAAAATCTGACAATAAATATGAGGCAAATTTATAAAGTGATGCTATTTCCCAATGCATTGAGATAATAGAAATTTTCTTGTAAATACATTCTTCTTGCTTATTAACACTAGCAAGTATAGTTGTATAAATATCACTGGTAAATGTTTCATTTAAAATATCAATAACAATTTGTGGTTTTTGTAATACAATATTTTCCAGATTATCAAAAGCCCTTGATGAAATAGCATTATAATTTTTAAAATGCTTTTCTAAATATTTTAAGGTATCAGTTTTTCTTGATGAAAGAATTTCTTCTTTCCCAAGGAATTCAAATATTGTTTGTTCAAAATCAAATTTTACTTTCATATATAATACTGACCATAATGCCTAATTATTACATGTTCTGCATTCAATTATTATTTAAGGAAGATAGATATGCATGCATTTGCATATCAACGTTCCAATAATAAGAACTATAAAACAGTATTTGTTTTTATTCAATACTTTTAAAATTTTAAAAAATCTATATTAAAATTTCTCTGGAATTACTTCGTTAATTTTGTAATTGGTCTTGCCTGCTGCAAACAGGTTTGGTGTTCTATCGTTTACCCCCGTTTTTTGTTCTCAACTTAAAACTTTAACTAAGCATTGTCAATCAATTTTTTGTCTTTTAATTGCGCGCATTGCAAAAAAAGATAAAGCAATAGCAACAGTTTTAATTATCTGCATGAAAGCTAACAGATCATTTATATTCTTGAAATCCAAGTTTTTTAAGCTTCATTAAAAGTTCATCTGCGCTTCTTTTAATATTATAATCTTTTGATTCTTTAGTAAACGCAATTTGTATTGCCTTGTACGGTTTATCAAACATATTATTTTCAAAATACAAATATGCCAGCCTTTCATAAAACAATCCTCTCTGCGGTTGGTCCTTTATGGCAGCTTCCCAAAAGTTTAGTCCATTTTTGTATTTAGCTGATTGTAAAACATTTAATGGAATAAAAAACCCCGGTAATTCCGGGGATTAAAATAGAATTTAATTTTTTCTTATTACTTTTTCTAACTCTGCATTAAAATTCCTTCAGCTAATTCCATCCCTCGTTTTAGTGCTTGCTCATTCAGTGGTAATAAATGATGATATCTTTCGGGAAGAACTTTCTTCAATCCTTTTAAAATGTTTTCGAACTCAATGATTGGCTTTTTCTTTAAAAAAGCACCAAGCATAATCATATTTAGAATTTTAGTATTCTTCATTTTAGCTGCTTCGTTAGCTGCATCAATACCCACTATATCAATGTCAGTTCTGGTTGGAGGATTAACTGAAGTGGAGGTATCATACAAAAACAGCCCACCTGGTTTTACAGCTTTTTCAAATTTATCTATCGATGGTTGATTTAAAGCTATCACAGTATCGAATTTTGTAAGTATTGGTGAACTGATCATCTCTTCACTGATAATTACAATACAGTTAGCTGTTCCGCCGCGCATCTCTGGTCCGTAGGAAGGCATCCAGCTTACTTCTTTATTTTCCATTACTCCAGAGTAACAAAGTATTTGTCCCATTGAAAGAACACCTTGTCCGCCAAACCCTGCAATTACAATTTCTTCGTTCATCATATTATTTTTCCTCCTTTGGAACTTTAAGATCACCTAATGGATAATATGGAATCATATTTTCTTCCATCCATTTATTTGCTTCAACAGGAGTCATCTTCCAGTTGGAAGGACAATTAGAAACAATCTCAACAAAGGATAATCCTTTTTTAAGTTTCTGATATTCAAATCCTTTTTGAATTGCTTTCTTTGCTTTGCGTACATTACCCGGAGTGTTTACGGCTTGCCTGGTGCAATAATATACTCCCGGAAGATTAGCAACAAGGTCGGTAATCTTTAATGGATTTCCCATCGTAACAACATCTCTTCCAAATGGTGATGTTGTCGATTTCATTCCTGGTAAAGTTGTTGGAGCCATTTGTCCACCGGTCATTCCATAAATTCCATTATTGATAAAAACAATTAGAATATTTTCCCCACGGTTGCAGGTATGGATAGTTTCACCTGTTCCAATTGCAGCTAGATCTCCATCACCCTGATAAGAGAAAACATATTTATCAGGTAGAACTCTTTTAATTCCAGTAGCAACTGCAGAGGCTCTTCCATGCGGAGCTTCCTGCATATCAATATTAAAATAATGGTATGCGAAGACAGAGCAGCCAACCGGAGCAACACCAACTGTTTCGGATTGGATTCCAAGTTCATCAATCACTTCTGCAATAATTCTGTGTGCAACACCATGTCCGCAGCCCGGGCAATAATGGAATGGAGTATCGGTAAGTGTGGTTGGTCTTTCATAAACCAGATTTTCGTTTATACAAACACTCTCTTCGGAAAGAACTTCTTCAAAGTGTTTTTCTTCTTCTAAAAGTATTTTCTCGTTCATACCAATTCTCCTACAAATTTTTCTTCAAGTTTTGCAAGAATTTCTTCAGGCGAAGGAATAACTCCCCCCATTCTTCCAAGGAATTCAACCCGGACTTTTCCATTAACTGACAATCTAACATCTTCTACCATCTGACCAGCATTCATTTCAACATCTAAAAATCCTTTTACACTATCCGCTAAATTGTTTATCTCTTCATAAGGAAATGGGAATAAGGAAATCGGTCTCATTACACCAACTTTAATTCCCTTTTCCCGTGCAAGAATAGCAGCTTTATGGCAGATTCTTGCAACTAATCCAAACGCTACTAAAATAAATTCTGCATCATCGCATAACATTTTTTCAAAACGAAGTTCTTCTTTTTCAATTTCTTTATACTTCTTTTGTAAATGAATATTTATCTCTTCCATTTTATCAGATTCCATATGCAGTGAAGTATGTATGTTGCGTTCTCTGTCTTTTGGTTTACCAACAGTAGCCCATGATTCAATTGAAGTAATGCGTGGTTGCTGTTCAAACAGTTCAACCTTTTCCATCATTTGTCCAATTGCACCATCTGCTAAAATCATTACAGGATTGCGCCATTTGAATGCAAGTTCAAATCCAAGTTTAACAAAATCAACCATTTCCTGAACGGTAGATGGAGCAAGAACAATCATTTTATAATCGCCGTGTCCGCCTCCTTTAACAGCCTGAAAGTAATCTCCTTGTGAAGGTTGAATTGTTCCTAATCCTGGACCTCCGCGTACAACATTTACAAGCAAACAAGGAATTTCAGCACATGCGATGTATGAAATACCTTCCTGCATTAAACTTATTCCTGGACTTGAAGATGAAGTCATAACTCTTTTACCGCAACCACCAGCACCATAAATCATGTTTATTGCTGCAATTTCGCTTTCAGCCTGAAGCACAATCATTCCTGTTCGCCTGTTTGCTTCAAGGCTTAAATACTCCAGCACTTCCGATTGTGGGGTAATGGGATAACCAAAATAAGCATCGCATCCGCTGCGTATAGCTGCTTCTGCCATTGCTTCGTTACCTTTCATTAATTTTAGTTCTTTCATGATGCCACCGTTAATGTCATATCTTTAGAAACATTTGAAATGGTAGCAACGTGTTCTTTTTTGTTAAGCGTTTTTCGATATACTTTGATGATGCCCTCCGGGCAGACCAATGCGCAGTTAGTACAACCAGTGCAGTTATCTTCTATCCTTACGATATAATGATAACCTTTCGAATTTATTTTTTTCGAAAGTTGCAGCGAGTCTTGTGGACAAGCAACAGCACAGAGTTCGCATCCTTTGCATTTTTCAATATCAACAAAGATATCTCCTTTCACTTTAGCCATTTTACACCTGCTTTTTGTTTAAAAATAAAAAGGTTACTAATTGTGTTAGTAACCTGTTAAATGGTTAAAAAATTTATAACTAGAATGTCTAGAATTTCACAGTACACTAATATTGTATTATTTCTTAAAAGCATTTACCTTTCTATCAAGTAAAAATAAATTAAAAATCACGGGCATGCTTATCAGCATGGTAAGAACTTCTAACAAGTGGCGATGATTCAACCGCCTTAAATCCAAATCCCATTCCATTTTCTTTAAACATTTTAAAATCTTCCAGTGTAACATATCTATCAACCGGAAGATGCTGTTTTGTTGGTTGCAAGTACTGACCAATTGTTAAAATGTCGCAACCATGTTCAACTAAATTTTTCATTAGCGCTAAAACCTCAAAATTTTCTTCGCCTATTCCAACCATAATTCCGCTTTTTGTTTTTAAGCCTTTATTCTTAAACCAAGAAAGTAATTCCAAACTTCTTTCATATTTTGCCTGCGGACGAACTGCATGATATAATCGTTCAACCGTTTCTAAATTATGGTTTAGAATATCAGGTGGATTTTGCATAATAATTTCGAAGGCTTCTTCTAATCCTTTAAAATCAGGAATTAGAATTTCGATTGTGCACTCAGGCATTCTTTCACGGATCAATCTAACCGTTTCAGAAAATATTAATGCTCCGCCGTCTTTTAATTCATCCCGATTTACAGAAGTAATTACAACATGACGCAATTGCAATTCTTCAACTGCTTCTGCAACTCTTCTTGGTTCATCCAGATCAAGTTCGTTCGGTAAACCAACTTTAATATTACAGAATCCGCAACTTCTTGTACAGGTATCACCAAGAATCATAAATGTTGCGGTTCTGCTGTTCCAGCATTCACCCATATTAGGGCATTTAGCTTCTTCGCAAACTGTATGAAGCTTAGATTTTCTCATTAAAGAAAGAACATCTTTATAATTTTCTCCTGAAGGTAATCTTACTTTTAACCATTCAGGTCTTTTACCTAAATTTTCTTTTTCCTTCTCTGCAATATCCTTAAATGCACGCTGATGTTTATTAATCAAAAAAAATCCTTTCGTTCAGTCAAATTCTTCTTTTTCAAATTTCTCGGTTCAAATTTAATAAAAACTATAACACAAAAAAATTATATTTGCGTTGCCTCAAAATTTTCTAAAGAATCCTTAATTGTCTTTAAAAATCTTCCACCAAGCATGCCATCCACTAATCGATGATCGTGGCTAAGTGATAGATACATCATTGGTCTAACGGAGATAGTATCTGTCCCATCAACTTCCATTACAATTGGTTTTTTAGTAACTGTTCCAACACCCAAAACTGCAACTTCAGGTTGGTTGATGATAGGAGTTCCAAACAATGTTCCAAATACACCATAGTTAGTTATTGTAAAAGTACCTCCAGAAATATCGTCTACAGTAAGTTTTTTAGATCTCGCTTTTTCTGATGTTTCTGCAATCGAACGAGCCAAGCCTTTTACATTCTTATCATCAGCATTTTTTATATTAGGAACAATTAAACCATTAGGCTCCATAGCCACAGCAAAGCCAAGGTTTATATGTTTCTTTAGGATAATATTGGTGCCATCTACCGATGCATTCATGAATGGGTATTCTTTTAACGCTTTAATACACGCATAAGCAATAAAGGGTAGGTAAGTTAGTTTAAGATTTTCTCTTTTAAGGAAATCCTCTTTATTGTTTTTGATAAAATTATGGATTCGATTCATATCAACTTCAATTACTGCTGTAACATGAACAGATGTATCTTTACTGTTTACCATATGCTTCATAATTTTCTGCCGGATATTATCCATTGGAATTGTTACTATATCTTGACCTTCTTTCCATTGAATACTGGTAGCGACAGGTTTTAGTACTTTCGGCTGTTCATCAATTTTAGAAACTGGTTTTTCACTCTTTTTGATTTTCAAATTTTCTAAATATTTCAAAATATCTTTCTTAGTAATTCTACCTTCAATTCCACTTCCCGGAATATTTTCCAATTCTTCGAAACTAATATTTTCTTTTTGTGCAATGCTTAATACTAACGGAGAATAAAATTTCCTTCCTGGTTTATTTTTATAAGAGCTTGGAGATGACATCTCAAAAGATTCAATTACCATTGCGTTGGATTCTGATAATGCCGGTGATTCAACAAAATCCGTTTTAGTTGATTCAGTCTTTTGCTCATTCGTTTTATTCAGCCCACTTCTGGAAGACAATCTTGCTACGATTGTACCAACCAAAACAGTTTGCTGCTCTGCAACCAAAATTTCTGAAAGAGTTCCATCTTCTGGTGAGGGAACTTCAGTATCAACTTTATCAGTACTTATTTCAAATAATATTTCATCCTTCTTTACAGTTTCCCCAACTTTTTTATTCCATTTTATAATTGTTCCTTCCATAACCGATTCACCCATTTTTGGCATAGGGATATCAATCAAATTTCCGCCAACTTGTTTGGTTGATGGCATTTCATCAAGTTCTGCTTTCGGATTTCCACTCACTTTTACTTCCTGAATCTTTACTGGTATGTTTATATCCGTTTCAATTATTGCAACAACAGTATCAACAACAACTGTTTCCTGCTCAAATACTTTTATCTCAAATAAAACTCCTTCTGCAGGTGAAGGAATTTCAGTATCCACTTTGTCTGTGGATATTTCAAAAATTATTTCATCTTTCTTTACAATCTCTCCAACTTTTTTATTCCACTTGATAATTGTTCCTTCGTTTATGCTTTCACCCATTTTGGGCATAATTACATTAACTTGCATTTGCTAATTCCTTGTGTTAAACAAATTTTATTTTAGAATAACCGGTTGCATGATTTAAACGATAAATTGTTGAAACAGTTCATAGTCCCGGTCTTTCTTTAGTCAACCCACGAATTAATTCGTGGGTTACTTAATAATCCAAACAAATAAAAACCGTTTCAACGGTTTACTACCTAATCCACAAAACAAGTTAGATTAATAATCAAGTAAGTTTTTAATCGCTTTTATGATTTTTTCTTTTGTTGGAAGAATTGCCATTTCCAATTTTGGATGATAAGGAATAGGTGTATCTTCCGCCGCAACTCTTCTAACCGGTCCATCTAAGAATTGAAAACATGTATCCGATATTCTTGCAGCGATCTCGGCGCCAAATCCTGCGGTTAAAGTATCTTCATGAATGACAATTGCCTTACCAGTTTTCTTAACTGATTTATAAATCGTTTCTTCATCCAATGGATTTATTGTTCGAATATCAATCACTTCAACTGAATAGCCATCGGCAGCAAGTTTATGTGTGGCAAATTTGGAATCGTGAACAGTTGCACCATAAGTTACAACTGTTAAATCGTTTCCTTCATTAATAATTTTAGCTTTGCCAAAAGGAAGAAGATAATCCGCATCTGGTTCCGGTGATGTTGCATAACTTTGTCTATAAAGTCCTTTATGCTCTAGAAACAAAACCGGGTCGTTCAATCTGATTGCAGTTTTTAATAGTCCCTTTGCATCAGAAGCGTTTGAAGGATAAGCAATATAAATTCCCGGCATGTGTGCAAAAAATCCTTCAATGTTCTGACTATGGTATAACCCACCGTGAATATATCCTCCAACAGCTACACGTGTTACTACTGGTGTTTCCCAAAAATTATTTGAACGATAACGGAACATAACCATTTCATCACGGAATTGCATAAACGCTGGCCAAATGTAATCACCAAATTGAATTTCTATTACCGGTTTCAATCCTGCTAAAGACATACCAATTGCAACACCAACAATGCTGGCTTCAGCAAGAGGTGAATTGAATACTCTTTCATTTCCGAATTGGGTAGAGAGTCCCTTTGTTGATGTAAACACTCCGCCCTTTTTATCAGCAACATCTTCACCAAAAATATACATCTTTTCATTTCTTTCCATCTCTTCGCGAAGGGCATGATTAACAGCATCAACCAGTACAACCGGTTTGCCGGTAGGAGCTGATTTTTCATATTCAAGTTTTTCTTTTTTTCCGCTTTCATCAAAGACAAAGAGCTTTGCTGTCTCAATTTTAGGATCTGATTGAGTGAGCGCCCAACTTGCTGCTTCATCAAGATGATGATTTATTTCTTTTTTCAATTCCTCATAAGCAAGTTCGGTAAGCACACCTTTTTTCATTAGAAGTTGAGCAAAATTATTTATCGGGCATCTTTTAAATTCTTCGTCAAGTTCTTTTTGATTTCTATATTTTCTTTGATCATCAGAAGATGAATGTGGAAAAAGTCTAACTACTTCAGCTTCAATTAAAGCTGGTCCTTTCCCCTGCCTTGAATATTTAAATGCTGATTGTGCCGCTGCGTGCATTAGAAGAAATTGTGTACCATCAATTCTTTGACGAAATAAATTTTCATAGCCTTTCATCATCTCTGCAATTGAATAATTCTTTCCACCAGTTTGATTTTCTACTGGAACTGATATGGCGTATTTATTATTCTGGATTAAAAAAATAACGCTAAGTTTATCGCGGCTTGCCCAGTTAACAGCTTCGTGGAATTCACCTTCACTTGTGGTTCCTTCGCCGCTGCTTACATAAACAACAGCATCGTTTCCCTTTTTTTTATTTGCCAATGCAACGCCAACGGCTTGTAGAAATTGCGTTCCTGTTGGACTTGATTGTGTTGGAATATTCAATTCTTTTGAACCCCAATGATTGGGCATTTGTCTTCCGCCAGTCATTAAATCATTTGCTTTTGCAAGATGTTGTAGAAACAGATCCTGTGGCTTAGTTCCTAGTGCAAGTACAAATGCCAAATCTCTGTAATATGGAAATGCCCAATCAATTCCTGGACGCATAGCTAACGCGCAGGCAACTTGCGCGGCTTCATGACCTGCTGCTGCAATGTGAAAAAATGATTTCCCTTGTTTAAGCAGATTCATCGCTTTGGTATCAAACTGGCGGGAAGTGTACATCAATCGAAGTGCATTCATCAGTTCATTTTTTGTTAGTCCGCCAAATGAATCTATTTTACCTGTTGGTGCATCATCCACTTTTTCTATTACATTAAGATTTTCATTTTGGGAATTGTTTATTCTATTCATCTTTTAATTGATACTTTCATTTTTATTTGGTTAACAAATTTTGCAATCTTTACCAAAGAAATTGTCTAATTGTTTCATTGTTAAATTGTTTTTACCAGGAAATATTTGTTGTGATCTAATCTTTCATTCCATCTAAATGAATTACCTGATTTTCTTCTTTTAAAATAGTATTTACAAAATCATAATTGAAAACAGTTTTGAAATTGCTTAACAATTTTTCCTTTACTTCATCTAAGAAAATTATTTTCGCCAATTCTTTTTCCAATGAAGTAACAGCTTTATCTGAAATACCACAGGGAATTATTCCGTTAAACAAAGAAAGATCAGTATTAACATTGAACGCAAAACCGTGCATCGTAATCCATCGGCTAACTTTAATTCCTATTGCCGCAATCTTTCTGTTTTCGATCCAAACGCCAGTTAAACCTTCAACTCTGCCAGTTTGTAATCCAAAATCTTTGCAGGTAATAATGATCACTTCTTCTAATCCTCTTAAATACTTATGAGTATCTTCGTACCAATCGCCAAGATTAATAATCGGGTAACCAACTATTTGACCTGGACCATGATAGGTGATATCACCGCCCCGATCAATATCATAAATCGAGATCTGATTTTCATGCAAATATTCCTTTGAACTGATCAAATTTTTCTTGTCCGCAACTTTACCTAAAGTATATGTATGTGGATGTTCGAGCAAAAATAAAGTATCGTTAATTTTATTCAACCTTCTTTGCTCGAATGTTTCAAGCTGCAAATCCCAGGTTTGTTTATAATCAACCAGACCGAGATCGCAGTAATCTAATTCTCTATATATGAATTGCTTCGCCGTATGCATTTGCTGCTGCTTCCATAACTGATTCTGATAATGTTGGGTGTGCGTGAACAGTTTTAATTATTGATTCATAAGTTGCTTCCAGGGATTTTGCCAAAGTGAATTCAGCTATCAATTCAGTTGCTTCAGCTCCAATGATATGTGCACCGAGAAGTTCGCCATACTTTGCATCAAAAATACATTTAACAAATCCTTCTCTTTCACCAGCTGCAAATGCTTTTCCGCTTGCACTAAAAGGAAACTTACCAACTTTAATTTCATATCCTTCTTCTATTGCGCGTTTTTCTGTTAAACCAACACTGGCAACCTGTGGCTGGCAATAGGTACAGCCAGGGATTGTTTCATAATCAACTTCGGGTGGATTCAAACCTTTAATAGTTTCCACACAATGAATTCCTTCCGCCGATGCAACATGAGCAAGCCACGGTGGACCAATCACATCACCAATTGCAAAAACATTTTTTAGGTTGGTTTGATAAGAATGCTTATCAATTTTAATATGATTTTTGAATAACTCAACTCCAAGTTCTTCAAGACCAAATCCTTCCACATTTCCAACAATTCCAATTGCATTTACAACTACATCTGCAGTAAGAGTTTTGGATTCACCATCTTTTAAAATTTTAACTTCAACTTTATCGCCTTTCACTTCAGCATTTTCAACTGTGGTTTTCGTAAGAATAGTAATCCCCTTTTTCCTGAACTCCTTTTCGAGCAATTCACTTACTTCTTTATCTTCAATCGGAAGAATGTTGTCCATCATTTCTATAAGTGTGATTTTAGTTCCAAATACATTGTAGAAATAAGCAAACTCTACTCCGATTGCACCCGCCCCGATTATTATCATTTCTTTTGGTAACTCTGGTAGGTTCATTGCCTCTGTACTTGTAATAATTTTCTTTCTATCAATTGGGATTTGGGGGATTGTTCTTGTTCGTGCTCCAGTAGCTATAATAATTTTACCTGCTTCAACAGTTTCAATTATTTTATCTTCGTTGGCATAAACATCAATCCTGGAATTGCTGATAAGTTTTCCAAAACCTTTTATTCTTTCAATTTTGTTTTTCTTCATCAGGAATTCAACGTTTTTAGAAATCCTATCGGCAATATCTCTGCTTCTTTTAATAATTTTCTGAAAGTCGAAAGAAATGTTTTCAACTTTGATTCCGTAATTTGGAGCATATTTTAACTTTTCGAAAAATTCAGCACTTTTAAGAAGAGATTTAGTCGGAATGCAACCCCAGTTTAAGCAAATACCACCAAGATTGTCTTTTTCAATTATTGCTGTTTTTAATCCTAACTGCACCGCTCTTATGCCAGCAACGTAACCACCAGGACCTCCGCCAAGAATTGCAATATCAAACGATTTGGACATTGAACCCTCTTTATTATATCTGTAATAGATTTAAGATATTAAATATTAAGTACAAATTCTATAACACAATCTGGCTAAAATTAGTTTATAATTTTTATTGTTTGCTGATTTAATATTAATCTACAGAAAGAATTGTTCGATTGTTTAATTGCTAAATTGTTTTTAACAATTGAACAATTAGCAATTAAACCGATTTAAACTTTTTTCTAATTCCAATTGCTTGGTTTTAAGATAGTACTATAAAAATTACTCCACAAAACATCAGAAAAGCTCCCAGCAATCTTTCCTGCAAATGAGGTTCATCCAGAATGTAGTGGCCAAGAAATACAGAAATCATTCCTGACACTCTTTTAAGTGAAATTACATAAGCAACTAATGTTAGTGAAAGTGCGGTCATTTGAAAAATATATGTTGTAGTTGTGAACAGACTCATAATAACCAAATTTTTTCTATCGTGATTAATTTGAGAAAAATCCAACTTCCCTCTAAAGTAAACCACAATTGTAATCCCGATAAAAACAAAAATATTAACAAAAAGAATATGCTGGATTACCGAAGAGTTGTTGATAGATATTTTATCGAAGTTAGCCGAGACCGCCCAGATAACTGCGACAATTAGCATATACCGCGTTCCTTTGTTAACTATCAAAGATTTTAATGGAGCTAAAATATTTCTGGATTTAAGATTAACATTCAGAAGATAAGAACCAATAACTATTAACACCATTCCAACTACACCCCAGAATTTAGGAAACTCACCAACAAGTATTGGCGAAGTTAATAGAAGAAACAGTGGTGTAAAACTAAGCATCGGAACAACTTCAGAAATATCACCTTCAGAAATTGCACGCATATAAAGCAGAGAAGCAAAAACATTTATTGTTCCGGTCATCGTCAAAGCAAAAAAGAATTTTGAATTAAGTTTAAGTTCGATGAAAAAAAACGCTGGCAAAAAAATAAGTATTGGCAAAATGTTGTTGCACCACGAAATCATATATGGATTGACACCATTTAGCGATGCTTTCTTTGAGAAAAGATTTCTGAATGCTTCTGAAAAAGGATTGAGTCCGGCAAAGATTAACCACATAAATAATATTTAGGATTTTAGATTAAAAATTGTTTTGGGAAATATAAGAATTTTAAATTGGAAATCAGGAAACGTTGTCCAGCAGCATAAACTCATTTGATTTGGATTGTATTGCTTCAGTAAGGTTTTTGTCCTGGTATTTACAAATCTTTATTAATGGGCAAATTGAGCATTTAGGATTTTGTGGGCGGCAGATTTCCCTTCCCAACCTTATAAGGTTTGTGTGGAATGAATGGGCAATCTTTTCTGGGAAATCCTTGTTGACTGCAAAAAAAGTTTTATCAGGTGTCTTTGTTTTTACTAGACCAATTCTGTTTAAAGTACGATGAACATGAGTATCAATCGGGCATATATTTCTATCAAGAGAAAACAATAAAACGCAGCTTGCCGTTTTTACTCCAACTCCATCAAATTTTGTTAATTCTTCAATGGCAGAATTATTTTCTAAACTGAGAATAAAATCCAAAGATATTTTGGCGTTTTTTTTCTGTAAGAAAGATAAAACGTTTTTAATCGCTTTCGATTTTTGATTTCCTAATCCTGCAACTTTTATTTCCTTTTCAATTTGCGATCTGGTTGCTTCAGCGGCATCAGTCCATGCTGGAAATTTCGTCTTTAACTTTTTATACGCCTGGTACGAGTTTCTATCATTTGTATTTTGGGAAAGGATTGTTGCAATCAGCATATCTAAAGGATTAGGTAGATTAGAATTTCTTGAAGGAACACCAAATCTTTTTACAAGTAATTGATTGATTTTAATTATTTCATTTTCCATTGATGAGATTAATCCAAAAAGTCGAATGATGTTATTATTGTCGAATCCATTAGTAACTCACCTTACGCAAAACATTTAATGGTATAACCACGTCCCTGCCTTTGCCGGCAGGCAGGCTTCAGGACGTGGACGAATCAACACGATGTATACTACCGGCTTTAGCCGCAAAAACAAACTTGTTTTATGGCTAAAGCCTGAATTATTTGGGCTTGTTTAATCCCCTCCATGAAGAGGCTGTGTTAAAATCTACTTGCCAGAGCAGTTATTTTTCCGTTGTCTTGTATTCCGAAGTTAATTATCCATAAATTTAATTTGCCTCTTTTTTCACAGCCTTATAATTTGGATAAAAAAACGGCGTTTTATACCGTTTTCCATTTATAGTTTTCTATTTTCATCAATAAGTTCTCAAATACTTCTATGTTGACCAATCGCTTTAAATTATACACCGTTGCGTAAATGTTTATCTCTGTCATTACTTTCTTCAATCCACGCAGCAACAGCGGTATCTTTCCCATCAGGTATTTTATTGTTCCGAATGGATGCTCTACTATCGTCTTCCTAATTGCTGTCTTTGTCTTTCCTATTTTGCTCATCATCTTTTTCTTATACTCATCACGCCACTTCTGATTTAAATATCGTTGAACCATTCGTCCTTTCTTTGACTCTGTGCAATGACTCCTCATTGGACATCCTGCACATTCAATTCCCCTATATATGTTTGCCAGTGACTTCCTTTTCAATTTATGCTTTTGTACTAATACTAAGCTTTTCCCCTCCGAACATTTATATTCATCTTTCTCTGAATCATACCCGAATTTGATTTCTTCTTTATCTCGGCTTGTCTTTTCTTGCGATATATATATCTTGATTCCTTTGCCTCCGGCGGATTCTTTCTTTTCTACTGCTTCTATTAAATCGAGATTGTTGTATCCTCTGTCGGCTATTACTTCTTCCGGTAATTCTCCTAATTCTTCTTTTATTGATTCCACCATTCGGGGAAGCATTCCCAAATCAGTTTCATCTGTTACTACTTCGCTGTCTGCTATCATCTTGTTTGCTTCATCTACGACTATCTGTACATTGTATGCCGGTATCTTTCCATCTCTGCTTTTCATAAGACGCGCTTCCGGGTCTGAGGCACTTATATATTTTCGATGCTCTTTTTCTAATGTCTCTTTCTGCTCCCGCAGCTCTTCTACTTGCTTTTGTAGCTCTACTATCTTTTCTAAATATTTACGGCTCGCAGTTTCACCTTCATTTCCTTCATCTTCATCCAACTCATCATCACGTCTGTCGCTCTCGGCTATCTTGCTTAAGTATTCCTCTATCTTCTTGTCTATTCCTTTTAGCTTTGTTTCTATCTTTTCTACTGAAAGCATATCTCGGTTTGTATTTGCCTTTACTTTACTTCCATCTATTGCTACTGTCTTCAGCTTGATATAACCGTTATCCTTTAGAAATTCTCTGAACTTCTTTGTTACAAACTTTATATTCTCTCCGTTTTCTTTTCTGTAATTTGATATCGTCCAGTGATCTGGCGTTAAGTTTCCTAATAGCCACATTACTTCTTTATTCCTATATGTCTCAACTTCTAATTTCCTTGAACTGCTTATCCCGTTAAAGTATCCATACAAATACAGCTTCAACATTATTGAGTCATGATATTTCGGTCTACCGGCTTCCGTTTCCCTTGCTTTTTTAAATTTCTCTTGGTTACCTAAAACTATTGAATCTACTATCTTATCTATTATTCTTACCGGATTGTCTGCCTCTACTAAGTCATCAAGGCTGCTCATAAGTTGGTATTGATATCTATCAGCCGATTGTATGTATTTCATTTTATGACCAAAACTTTTCCCGTAAAATTATTAATTTATTTTGAGCTTTCATATTAATTTTGTATAACTTGACTAATAATTTTCACACAGCCTCTGAATGGCGGGGTTAATAAGTAAAAGTCTGCGAGAGGAGAGTTATTAATTATCCTCAGTAAAAAAAGGGCGAAACAATGTTCCGAGCTAAAGTTTTTTACATCACTAAAGCCATTATTGCTTTTTGAACATGCAGACGATTCTCTGCTTCATCGAATACAACCGAGTTGGAAGAATCAATCACTTCGTTTACAACTTCATCTCCGCGATGAGCCGGCAGACAATGAAGGAATAAATAATCATCTTTAGCATTCTTTACTAATTCCGGATTAACCTGGTACTTCTGGAATTTTTTCTTCCGTTCAGTAGCTTCTGCTTCTTGCCCCATACTTGCCCAAACATCTGTATAGATTATGTCAGCATCTTTAACCGCAGCAATGGGATCATCAATAATTTCAACTTTGCTTCCCATATACTTAGCATTTTCTACAGATTCATTAACTACAAAATCGGCAGGTTTATAACCGGATGGAGATGCAATTGCTATATCCATTCCTACTTTTGAGCAGCCGTGCAAAAGACTATGAGCCATATTGTTTCCATCGCCGATGTATGCAAGTTTTAACCCTCTCAGTGTTCTTTTCTTTTCAAGGATTGTAAACAGGTCGGATAGTACCTGGCAAGGATGATGCAAGTCCGTCAATCCGTTAATAACTGGAATTGAACCATTCTTCGCAAGATCGATTACATCCTGATGATCGAAAGTACGGATCATTATTCCATCCAGGTAACGTGAAAGTACCTTTGCAGTATCCGATACACTTTCACTTTTTTTCAATTGCATATCATTCTGATTGAAATACAAACCAGTTCCACCAAGCTCGTAAATTCCAACCTCAAAAGAAACTCTTGTTCTTGTAGAAGGTTTGGAGAATATCATTCCCAATTTTTTTCCTTCAAGCACTTTATGCTGTTCACCAATTAATCGTTTCTTTTTTAATAATTCGCTCAGCTCAAAGATTTGATAAATTTCTTCAAGTGATAAATGGTTAATTTCAATAAGGCTTTTGCCTTTCATATTGATTGCCATAATTTTCTCCTATTTAGTTTTAAGGTTCATCAAGTTTGAAAGTTAAAAAGTTCATCAAGTTTGAAAGTTAAAAAGTTTATCAAGTTTGAAAGTTAAAAAGTTTATCAAGGTTGAAAGTTAAAAAGTTTATCAAGCTGAAAGTTACAAAGTTTATAAACCTTCCGAACATGACGAGCTTTCCAACTTGACGAACCTTCACTCTTGATGAACTTTCCGAAACTGATGAAGTTTTTTAACTTGCTAACTTTTTACTTGATGAACTATTTAATTATTCTCGTTCCACTGTTTGGAATTCCAAGTTGCGTTGCTTCTGTAATTACAGTTTCTCTTCCAGAATTCTCTACAAATTTAATTGCTGCTAAAATCTTTGGACCCATACTTCCAGCCGGAAACTGACCCTGTTTAAAATACTCTTTTGCTTCCTCAAGATTCAAGACATCAATTTCTTTTTGCGTTGGTTTATTGAAATTTATGCAAACCTTTGCAACATCGGTTAAAATATAATAAGTATCTGCTCCAATTTCGCTCGCAAGTAAAGCAGAAGCCAGATCTTTATCTATCACTGCATCTTCAATTGGTCTGTATGTTTTTTTTTCGTCCAGATAAACCGGAATACCACCGCCACCGCTTGCAATAACAATATGCCCGGCTTTAGCAAGATTGCCAATAATTTCCGCATTAATTATATCTAAAGGAATTGGAGAAGCAACTACTCTTCTCCAGCCGCGTTTTCTTGGATCTTCTTTAAAAATCCAATTATTCGCTTTAGACATTAATTCCGCTTCTTCTTTAAGATAATATGGTCCAACTGGTTTAGAGGGATCTTTGAATGAATCATCATTTCTATCAACAAGCACCTGAGTTAAAATCGTAATGATTTTTTTGTTAATACCATATTCAATTAACAAATTACGCATCTGACGTTCTATCATATATCCAATTTCACCTTGAGAATCGGCTACTGCAATATCGAGTGGCATTTTGGGAATATTGTAAACCGAATAACCGGCATCGCTTCTTAAATAAATATTTCCAACCTGCGGTCCATTACCATGAGTAATTACCAGGTTAAAACCCTGTTCTAAAAGCGGAATTAATTTCTTACACGTGTCGTAACTATTTTGCTCCTGTTCATCGGCTGTACCGGATTGCCCGGCACGAAGTAAGGCGTTGCCGCCAAAGGCAACAACGGCTAACTTAATCATATAATACCTTTTTCCCTAAGAACGCTTTCCACAGTTATTGCACCAATTTCCTGCAATTCATACATAACGCGTGTTGATGGTTTATTCAATTTTAGAATTCTCCCTAAATCGATTGGTGTACCAATTATGACGGAATCGCAATCAGTGTTATTAATGGTTGTTTCAAGATCATTAATTTGATCTTCTCCATAACCCATTGCAGGAAGAAGAATTCCAATCTTTGGATATTTTTCATAAGTGGAAGTTATTGATTTAACGGTATAAGGTCTTGGATCAACTATTTCAGCAGCTCCATAATTCATAGCTGCAATTGTTCCAGCACCATATTCCATTTCACCGTGTGTAAGTGTTGGTCCATCTTCTACAACAAGTACTCTTTTACCTCTTATTAATTCAGGTTTTTCAACAAAGATAGGTGAGGCTGCTTCGATAATTTCTGCATGTGGATTTATAGCACGAATATTATTTCTAACCGTTAATATATTTTTAGCGTCTGCTGAATCAATTTTATTTATAATTGCGGCATCAGCCATTCTTAAAGAGGTATTACCGGGATAATATGTTAATTCGTGCCCAGGACGATGTGGATCTACTACTGTAAATGTAACATCAGCATTATAGAATGAGCAATCATTATTGCCACCATCCCAAAGAATTACATCAGCTTCTTTTTCCGCTTCGGCTAAAATAGCACCGTAATCCACACCTGAATATATAACTCCGCCTCTTGCAATGTGTGGTTCGTATTCTTCAATTTCCTCAATTGTGCAATCGTGAATTTTTAAATCTTCCAATGATCCAAATCTTTGAACTTTTTGTTTTACCAAATCGCCATAAGGCATTGGATGACGAATTGCCACCACTTTCTTTCCAGCTTTTTTAAGAACATCTACAACTTTTCTTGAAGTTTGAGATTTACCTGATCCGGTACGAACTGCGAGAACAGCAATAACAGGTTTATTACTTTTGATCATCGTTTGTTGTGCGCCAAGCAATTTAAATGATACCCCGGCAGCATTAACAATTGAAGCTTTGGTCATTACATAATTGAAAGGAACATCTGAATAAGAGAAAACTACTTCCTCGACTTTAAATTTTTTGATCAAATCGATTAATTCCTTCTCTTCATAAATCTTAATTCCATTTGGATATAATTTGCCTGCAAGTTCTGCCGGATAACTTCTTCCATGAATATTAGGAATTTGAGTAGCAGTAAAAGCTACAACATTGTAATCTTCATTATCTCTGTAGTAAACATTAAAGTTATGAAAATCGCGCCCTGCAGCGCCCATAATTAATACATTTTTACGAGACATAAAATTAACCTCCGGGTTTGGGATCCATTATTAAATTTTTATTTATCAGTTCATCAGTTCTCTGTCTTCATTTTACATTTTTAATTATACATTCTACATTTTAATTCTGCATTCTTATATCTTCGTTCTTCACTCAACAGTAACGCTTTTTGCCAAGTTTCTTGGTTGATCCACATTCAATCCTTTCTTTACAGCAATATGATAGGCAAGCAACTGTAACGGTATAACTGTTAAAATGGGCATTAACATTCTTATTGTATCAGGAATTTTAATTGTATAATCCACCATTCTATCAATCTTATCATCGCACTCGCTTGCAACAGCAATTATTTTTCCGTGTCGTGCTTTCACTTCCTGAATATTGCTAAGGATTTTATCATAAACAGAATCTTTTGGTGCAATTACAACAACCGGCATATTTTCATCTATTAAGGCAATAGGACCGTGTTTCATTTCTGCTGCAGGATAACCTTCTGCATGTATATAAGAAATTTCTTTTAACTTAAGCGCCCCTTCCAGTGCTACAGGAAAATTATAACCACGACCGAGATACAGGAAATTTTTTGCGTTAACAAAGTCTTCTGCAATTTTTTCTATTTCATCATTTAGCTTAAGAATTTTTTCAATCTTAGCTGGGAGTAATTCAATTTCATTTGCAATACTTCTTCCATCAACCTGGCTTAAATGTTTTTTACGAGCAATTAACAAAGTAATTAATGCCAAAACTGTAAGCTGAGAAGTGAATGCTTTTGTAGATGCCACACCAATTTCTGGTCCAGCATGTATATAAACACCGGTATTGCTTTCTCTTGCAATAGAACTTCCGACAACATTGCAGATACCAACCGTTAAAGCACCACGTAATTTTGTTTCTTTAAGTGAAGCTAAAGTATCTGCGGTTTCTCCACTTTGTGAAATGAAAATTACAGTATCATCAGGATTTATAATTGGATTCCGATACCTGAATTCTGAAGCATATTCAACTTCGGTGGGCATTCCTGCAAACTGCTCGAACATATATTCCCCCACTAAACCAGCATGCCAGGAAGTACCACATGCAGAAATTATTATTCTTTTTGAAGAAGCAATTCTATCAGTAAAACCATCTAAACCGCCAAGTTTGGAAGTACCTTCTTCAAACAATAATCTTCCGCGCATAGAATTTCGGACTGATTCTGTTTGCTCCATAATTTCTTTCAGCATAAAATGGTTAAAACCACCTTTGCTTATCTCATCAAGTTTAAGTGTTATTTCCTGAATCTCTTTCTGGATTTCTTTATCAGCAACATCTTTTGCTATAAATTTATCTTTGAATACTTCCACAATCTCCCCATCTTCCAGGTAAACTACATTACGGGTATGAGCAATTAATGCGCTTACATCAGAAGCAATAAAATTTTCATTATCGCCAACACCAATTACTAACGGAGAACCTTTTTTTGCAACAACTATTTTGTCTGGTTCATTTTTGTAAATAACAGCAATTCCATAAGTTCCTTCAACTTCATTTAAAGCTGCCTGAACTGCTTTAAACAAATTAAATCCTTTAGTTAGGAAACTATCGATAAGTAGAGTAAGTACTTCTGTATCCGTATCACTATTAAAAATGTATCCGGATTCAATTAAAGTTAGTTTAAGTGCAGAATAGTTTTCAATTATGCCATTATGAATGAGCATTAAGGAGCCATCGGAATTTATATGAGGATGAGCATTAACTTCGTTTGGTACACCATGCGTTGCCCAACGTGTATGCCCGATTCCTAAATTAGCAGTAAGATTTAATTCCTCAAGTTTCTTTTCCAGGCAAGAAACTTTTCCAACACTTTTAATAATTTTGCTATGATGGTTATGAATTAGACCAATTCCAGCCGAATCATAACCGCGGTATTCGAGCCGTTTTAAACCACCCAACAATATTGGAATGCAGTTTTTATCACCTATATAACCAACTATACCACACATATTTTATCTCCTATTTGTTGTCTAAATAATCTTAGGAGAGACGGATGACAGATTTCTAAGATTGAATATTTGAACTCACCCCGTTCCGCTTTAGTACAAGATAAAAAATTTCCTATTAAATAATATTAGGTAAATCACTTGCGGGAACTTGACAGTTCAACAAGAAAGTTAGAAAAGGTGATTTATAAGTCCGGGCAATGCCGCAACAATAGTGGATTCGTTTTTTGAAAATAGAATATGTTTACCTTTACGGTAATCATTATTTCACTTTTGCTAGTTTTTGAATGATTGTTTTAGAAACATTTTTATTTCTGGATATAATCTTATAAAAATATACACCATTTGCAAGTATATTTTCATCCTGATCCTTTCCATTCCAATAAATTTTATTAAAACCAAAACGAAGTTCAGATGATGGAACTGATATATCTCTGATTAATCTTCCGGCAACTGTAAAAACTTTTATCCGGAAATCGTCCGGAAGCTCGCGCCCGGTTACATTAAAAGTAAAATAAGTATCATCTTTAAATGGATTAGGAAAATTGTAGACATCAAAAATATCATTCTTACTGTTTACTAAGAATGAAATTGAGTATGCTGTTGTATCAAAAAAATTTCCTGATGCATCTTTAGCCAATACTTCAATAATATGCTTACCGTTGTTAAATCGAGGTTTCCAGATTATGGTTGCCTGGTTATTTGGATATTCGCTGAATGAAAAATTTAAAGAATCTTGTTTAAAAGATAACGGTTCATTATTGTGGAAAATAAAAAACCTGGAAGTATCACTTAACGGTAACGGACTGTTATCCTTTAGTGTTATCATTATCTCTGGATTTGATGAAACAATATCTCCATCAAGAATCTCCTGGTTATCAAATTTTATAGAAAAAACTGGTTTAATAGAATCCCGTACTATGTAGAAATCTTTTTCGGCAATATTATTGAATGTAAACAACTCCTGCTTTGGTAACACAGCAGTTGCCTTAACCTGGTGCTTCAGAACGATATTAGTGGTTTGAATTACATGCGAGAATTCGCGAATGGAATCAACCGGAACAGTAACCGTTTGTGAATAAAATGAAGAATCTGCAGCATCCAAATAAAAGTTTAATTTAAGATTTTCAGCAACAGAATAACCATAATTTTTAACTTTGAATTTCATTGTTATTGGAAATCCCTGTAGACTAGAATCCGGGTTGAAAACCAAATTTTTATTAATTAAAGCTATCTCTGGAAAATTTGTATACTGAATATTCAGATTCTTCAGCTTCATCCGTTCTGTTGCACCAAGGGATGAATCAACCATATTAAAATGTACACGAAGTTTCGGATAGGTATTGCTATTTATAGAATCCAATTTTACATCACTTGCTAATTTTGCGGAAAGCGTATCCCATAATTTAGTCTTAGAGTTAAGTCCTTGAAGTATTGCATTAAAAATACCAGAAGTTCCATTCGATTCGAGTGAATAAGTCAATTTTTTCCAATTGACTGCAGGACCAACTTCCTGCGATGTAATTGAGCCGTTGGCTTGTTTATAAGTGCCGGCAAATTTGGAAATCTTTGGAGCAAATCCATTTCTAAAAACTGAACCGTAAACTACATCATTAATCCAATCGTAGCACCAGGCATAGTAACCTTGAAAAGGTTTATAACTAACCCATTCGTCTATGAATTCTCCATTGTTAATTTGAATTTTCCGCATCCATCCGCTAAGAAAATTTTCATAGGTATAAATATAATCTGGTGTAACAAAGAAACTGGAAAAGCCTACAAAACTTTCTCCAGAAGGTTTAAAGTCGCGTACCTTTTTCCAACCTGTAGATGGTTCCAGTACTCTTACAGTATACTTTAAGTTACCAAGACTATCCCGATAAGCCAGGTTATAAACATAATGTCCATCGGAAGCCAAATAGAAAGCTCCGTTATGTATTCTGGCATCAGTGGAATTTAAAAGACCATCTGGAATTTTGACTCTTGATGTATCGCCCGTTAACGGATCCATTTGAACTAAACTATAAGCGTCTCCATCAGGAATATAAATATATCCATCACTATGGTAAAAAATCTGGTCCCAGATATTCACTAATTTATCAGAAACTTCGCCATAGAATTTTCCTTTTTCAGTATTGTTATATCCAGTTCCAATTTTATATATTTTTGAAGCTCCACCATAATATGCCATTGATCCAAAGTAGATATAATTTCCATCTGTTGTAATTGAACTTATCCCTTTACTGCTGATAGGTAAAACAATTTCTAAATCCTCAATAAACTTTTGATTTGAAGGTTTTGGTGGTAAAAGTGAAGTATTTAATGAAAGGCTTTTATCTCCATCAGAGAATACAACATTGTTTAGATCAAACAGTTTAAATTGGCTGCCAGAAATGGCATAACCGTTAACAGGTTCAGATGAAATTGAGAATGTTTGAACAGTTGTCCATTTACTGTATTGCTGGTTATCGAGCATCTTTGCCCGCCAAAAATAGTTACCATTTTGTAAGCTTGGGGAAGTCCAATCTACCATTCCATCTGTTGGAATTATTCCAGTAGAAGTTAATACTGGTTTTGTAAAAGCTAAAGTTGTATCAATCTCAATAAAATAAACCAATGGTTTGGAAATGTAATATCCGATATCAGCAAAGGAAAATTTTATTGTATGTTCTGATGTGTTATATCCATTGAAAGGTTTGAGGATATTTGGTTCGCTCATATTAAAAACAACAAATGAATTTGATGCTGAGTTATCTGAAAAATCAATTTCCTCAATTTTATTTTCTAAGTTAACATCAACTTTAAGATTTACTAAACCAGCCCTGGTAGGTATCCAGCTAAAAATAACAGAATCCTGCTCTCCAAAACTTCCAAGCTTTTTACTACCAATGTTAAATGTTGAATCCGGATATAATGCAAATAATTGAACGGTTACACTATCATTTGGAAAAATTCTGCCAACATTATCTATCCTAACTTTTACCATAACGGTATCTTTTGTAATTGGATAAGTTGGATTGATAGAAATGGAAGATGCATTAATTATAAAATCCGGTTTGTCGGGCAATGCTAATTCAAGTGCAGGATCAGCGAGCAGCTCTGAAAGTGCAATTTGATCCTGAGAAAAAACTGATAAGTTCGTGTAGTTTGATTTTGCAAAAAGCAGCGCATCACCAATTATATATTTCTGCTTGTTAAAGATTTGATTAAATAGTTTGTTGTTCATTTCAACACCATAAAGCCAATAAGTAATGCCGGTGTTTCCAATAAATCCAATACTCCCCTTCCCAGGAACTTTATTAAATTGTTCTCCAAATACATTTTGATTGTCAAAGTGAGCCGTGTAGCAGGTTACACTAAAAATCATTGGCAATCTATTTTCATTTTGAAGCAAATAAATATCATCATTTAAAAAAACAAAATCCCATTGGTAGCCGCCTCCATGACCGTAAAAGTTTGCCATTACACAACCTTTATTAAATACATCTCTTATTTCTGGTCTTTCACCAAAAAATTGATTATCACCTGGGGCTGGGTATCTGAAAACCTTTTGTCCATAAAATCCATTTGTCTTAAGAAATTTATTTTCTAAATATTTGCTTTCAGTGTTAAAACCAAAATCATTTTCATCACTAACACTTTCTCCAGCACCTATTAGAAGTACTTTCTGTTTCCAGGCTTTTGAATTATCCGCGGGATAATTAAGTATTTTATCCACAAGAATATTTGCTTCACCAACAGTTTCGCAGGAAAGTCTTCCAATTGCAAGATCAGGAATAACATCATCACCACTAACAGCGGCAAACATATTATCACTTACTGCCTGCCCGTATTTATATGAATGATATGGGATTGAAGGAATATAATTTTTTCTACTGTCAGCAAGCAAACCCCGATAATCCCAGCTCATATCACCCATCAATGCAATATAAACCGGTGCTGGCTTAGTATAATTTTCATATGCATATTTTATATAGTCGCGAACTGCATATGGATCGAGCATTCCAAAGGAAAACTCATTATAGATTTCTGCAATATCAACAATTTTTATTCTTGGAGAAGAAAAACCTTTTAAATGATTACTACGGAAACTGGCTAATCTTTCTGCTGCACTACGGAATTTGGAATGTATAATAATTATATAATCAGCACCAATTGATCTATCATGAAGATTTGAATTAATATTTGAGGTAATTGAATCAGGGCTCATGAAGAAATCGTTTGAATAACAGAAATATTCTGTTTGTTCTTTTACGCTGTCTGTAAAAAGAACTTCCTGGTATTTATCGTTTGTAATCTGTGGATTTTTAATTGCAAATCCTTTTTGAGGAATGAAAACATTCATGTTATTTCTTTTCCAACCAAAAACATTGAAACGAATATTTCCATTTATTCCTGGAGAACTTATAAAATCAAAATAATTGCTATCAGCCCGATGTTCTCGCAAATATTCTAGTTCAAACCAGTTAACACGTATTTCATCATACGCCGTAACAAATGGATCAGCAGATATATCACCCTTAGCCACTATCTGAAGATTATTGGTAGCAAAGAATCCAACTTCATTCAGAGGAACAGTTTTTTCGAACTCCGCAATATTTTGTCCGTCCCAGCTTATATCACCCACTGGTTGCGAAGATAAAAGTATCTTTACTTTATGATCAGGATAAATTGATGCATTGTCAGTCATACCGTGCATATTTACACGAAGGATAAATTTATCCATATTAAATGTGAATCTTTTAGGATGAGGAAAGGAATAAACAAACACTTCATTTTCAACACCGTTTTGTCCGGAAGATCTACCCCAAAACCAATAATCGCGTTTATCATTTGGTGCTAAACCTAATCGCTCGTAAATCGAATCTACTTCATAATGATTTGTGTGGTAAGATGATTGAATTGTTTGATCCCAAACTTTTGGATACCCATCAATATTTTTGTACCGGTATCCGGAAGTATCCGCTTCATAAGAAAACCAATAAACATTTTCTCTGTTATAAATATTTAATTTGGAATTAGGTGAATGTTTGGGTTGAGAACCTACAAACTGGAAATAACTATTGTGACCAAAATTACCGTCCTTATTACCAACAACTTCAATTGGAATTGGCTTACCATAATTGAACAATTCAATTTTTTCGCCCTGGATATTTATATCAGATGGTAAACCAGCAGCTAAAAGTTGTTCGTATGTTACCCTGTAAACTCCTTTTTCCTTTAAATATATTTTCAAATATTTTTTATTTGGATTATACCAGTTCTGACTATCGGAAATTTTAGATAAAGAATTTATGTTCTCTTTCCCTATCCAGTTTTTTGCAAAGGAAGGATTGAGAGTATTAGCTTTAATATATTCTTCAGTAAAATTATCTGCTATAGATTGTTGCTGGAAACTAAGACTTGATGTGGAATTGTAATTTATTTGCACCGTTAAATTTTTATGAAAAATCAATTCTTTAGTAACAGGATTAAACTGGAATGGATTGATTGCAATCTGCACAATCTTAGCGAATCTAAATTGGTAAGGTTTAGAAGGTTGAACCATATTGTTTGGGAAAAATTCATTTTTGTTATAAATATTTTTATTAAATACTATATTCTTAGATTTAACTCCATTTGAATCTTCCTCAATACAAGGAATAATAAATTTACTCCTGAAACTTTCTTGCAAATTATTTATAACATTAACACTTAATTTGGCATCGAATGGTATCCCCAGGTTAAAATTAAAATTCGGAAGTTCAGGTTCACCAGGCATTCTTAGTGCAGGCAGTTTTCCCTCAATTTTCTGAAATACGATATTATTAATTAGTGTGTCTTTTAGTTTATAATCTCCATCAAAGCTAATGTAAACTTTAATATACTCTGCATTGGATTCAAGAACTTTAATGCTTTGAGCCAGTAAGAGCTGCTGTAACAGAATGATTGAAATAAGAAGGAATAATCTTTTCATAAGCTTCTGTAAAAAGTTTGTTTAACTTAAATAAGAAAGAAAATAATAACAATGATAAATTTAATCTGGTTTTACTGCAAATTGTGTGAAAAAGATTACATTCACTAATCCCAGAGGGATTAAATAATGGTAATATTCTATCAATAGAGTATTAGCAAAGTCCCGTCAGGGA
The DNA here is from genome assembly GCA_026390815.1 of Ignavibacteriales bacterium. Taxonomy (NCBI): domain Bacteria; kingdom Pseudomonadati; phylum Ignavibacteriota; class Ignavibacteria; order Ignavibacteriales; species Ignavibacteriales bacterium. Next base: position 40,868 of record JAPLFH010000005.1, read on the forward strand.
CGAAATATTCTTATTCAGGTTCTCTTAAAATGTATCGTTCATCAAATTCAATGTTATAGGCTTTAAGCCACGATTTATACTCTTCGGTAAAGGTTATTTTTTTATGGTGCTGTTCTTGATTCTTTATGTAATTGATTACTCTTGATAAATGTGAATGACTGTATGAGAATGCTCCATATCCTTCCTGCCACGCAAATTTCGAGCGTGTAAACTTACTTTCATTAATCCATTTTGATGAACTACCTTTTATATCCTGAAGCAAATCAGATAATGATTGATGAGGTCTATAACCGATTAGTATATGAACATGGTCTGCAACTCCATTAATTATAACTAATTTGTGTTTTTGTGCTTGAATAATTCCAGTAATGTATTTGTACAATTCATCCTTCCATATACCATCAATAATTGCCCTTCGGTATTGCACAGCAAAAATTATTTGAATATGAATTTGTGTATACGTGTTGCTCATTGTTGTATGCAATATTTCGTCCCTATGGGACTACTTACTGTTGTTAAATTTATTGTCTACCTATTTTCAGTCCCTAACGGGACTATCATTCTTTACAAATTTATATGGCTTTCACACAATAAACTGTAGAATTTTTTATCTTAATGGATCTTGTAATGAAATGTAGAATTTAGATGATAGGAATCTTCTCCTTTACTTAAAAACTCTTTTAACAGTTGCGGGTTTAGATGAATCACCAAGGAAAAATAATTTTTGATCTCCGGTAGATATAAAGGAAGGAACATATTTTTTAAAAAGGTCCAGCCAATCAGCTTTGCTGAAACCATTATCAACATGTGAAAATTCAGAGATCAGGTCACTCAAATTACAGACAGTACTTTTAGACATTCTTGCTTTAAAAATCTTTTCGTGCTTAGTTGAATCAACCCCCTCTTCAGCAGTTAAAATTTCTTCAAATAATTTTTCACCTTCACGTATACCGGTATAGATAATCTTTATATCTTTATCTGGTTCCAGATTATTTAATATTATCAATTCCCTTGCAAGGTCAACAATTTTAACTGGCTCGCCCATATCAAGTACAAAAATATCTCCATTCTTTCCGGTGGCAGCAGCTTGAAGAACCAATGCAACTGATTCTGAAGTAGTCATAAAATATCTTTTCATATCAGGATGCGTAATTGTAAGCGGTCCACCTCTTTTTATCTGATCAAGGAAAATCGGGAGAACACTGCCACGGCTTCCGATAACGTTTCCAAACCTTACAGCAACAAAATGAGATTTGCTGTTAAACCCGGCGTTAGTTACAATAATCTCTGCAATTCTTTTTGTTACACCCATAATACTGGAAGGATTAACAGCTTTATCAGTAGAGATTAATACAAAATGCTGCGAACCAAATTCAACCGCCGCTTTAGCCAGGTTATAAGTACCAATAATATTTACTCTAACTGCTTCCTCAGGAAATTTTTCCATGACCGGAACGTGCTTATATGCAGCAGCATGAAAAACCACATCGGGTTTAAATTCACGGAAAATTTTATTTACTTTATCATTATTCGAAACATCACATAAAAACATTTTTACTGGTAAATCCGGAAAAGAAAATTTTAATTCTAATTCAAGTCCTGCTACATCACTTTCGTTAATATCCAAAATTCCAACACAGGAAGGATGATAGAAGTTAACCTGGCGGCTTATTTCTGAACCGATTGATCCAGCAGCACCGGTAATGAGAACTCGTTTACCTTTAATGTAGCCACTTATTTCTTGCGTGTTTATTGATACGGCTTGTCTTCCTATTAAATCACTAACATCTAAATCTCTAACATCCTGTACGCTTACCTGTATTAAATTGGATGTATCATTAATTGTGGATACAACTTTAACATCATGAACGCCAGCTTCCCGTGCAAGCTTTAATATTTTTTTATGGAAAGCTCTATCAGCCGTTAGAACTGCAATTATAATTGATTCAATATTATATTGCCTGATAATTACCTGGAGTTCATCAGTTGTTCCAAGAACTCTTATCCCCTGCATATAAAGATTTTGTTTATTCAGATCATCATCTACAAAACCAATAGGATAAATTTTTCTATTTTGATTTCTGTTCCAATCTCTTAGCAGTTGTTCACCTGTACTACCAGCACCAACAATTATTGCTTTCTTTAAATAAGAATTCCCGATATGTCTTCTGATTACTTCCAGGTACATTCGTTTGGATATTTTTAAGCCTGATGAAAATAAAAAACTCAACACAAGATCAACAAGCAAAACTATTCTTGGAAATCCTTTAAATAGTTCTAAGGGAATTCCGTAAATAACTATAAATAGAATACCATTGCTGAATAAGCAGGCTTTGCCAATATTAGCTAAATCGTGTAGTGAAACAAAACGCCACGAAATATCGTACAAGCGGAAATAAAAAAACATCGAGGTTTTTACTATTAGAAAAATAAAAAGAAGCGGTAAAAAATTTGTGTTAAAAGCACCAATTGAACTGAATTCAAATCGAATCTGAACTGAAATTAAAAGAGAAGCTGTAAAAGCAGCTAAATCAAAAAAAATGAATGTTAATTTTCGCTGAAAGTTACTGTAATTTATAGAATCTTTAATCTCTTTATTCATCTTACAAGAACTTTTACAGTTGCAAAAATAATTTTAAAATCAGTAAGCAAACTCATCTCATTCAAATATTGCCTGTAGAGAACAATTTTTTGAGGTAAAATTTTAGTCTTATAAATTTCTTCAGCATTTTTCGTATAAGCTATCATAGAAGCCTCATCGCTAAACTTGATAGAAGCAAAGTCAGACAATCCTGGTTTTACTTTCAATATATCAGAATACTCTTTAGAAAATAATTTAACAAATTTTGGAACCTCTGGTCTTGGACCAACGATACTCATATCACCCTTAAAGACATTTATAAGTTGCGGTAATTCATCAAATTTATACTTTCTTAAAAATTTACCGATAGGAGTTATTCTTTTATCGTTATCGCAGGAAATTTTTGGACCTATTTTTTCGGCACCATTAACCATAGTTCTGAATTTTAAGATCTTAAAAGATTTCCAACCTCTACCAACTCGTGCTTGTTTATAAAATATTGGTCTTCCGGATTGCAGGTAAATAAAAGCTGATATTACTATAAAAAATGGTAATAGTGCCAGTAGAGCTAAAGAAGAAAACAGTAAATCGATAAATCTTTTTAGAAAATTATACATACGATAGTTATGTTTTATATTTGATTAGCAATTTAGTTAAAATTCTTGAATAATCTAAAAAAAATTTTAACTCATATATATCAAAATCTACAATAAGAAGTTAATCAAATAGTATAATTCCGTTATTGTCATTCCCACGTAAGTGGAAATCCAAATTATAAATTCAGTCTGTAGATTCCTGCCTGCTTACCAGTAGGCAAGCTTTTGCACATAGGCTTCAACTTAAGAATATTAATTTCTGATTAATTAATTGCTGATTATTTTATTTTTCGGTTTAATAAGCATTTTTTATTATATCATGCCTACGGCATTTTGCAATATTTTTTCTTTCTATTTCTACAATTATATCATCCCTACGGGATGAAGAAATATACATCCCGATAGGCTTGCCTGCTGCAAGCAGGGATGATATACAAAAACCTTATTTATTCTGAAATCAAAACAATTGTACCAATTTTGATTGAAAAACAGAATCCTTAAGTTGACGTCTATGTGCTTTCGCAGGAATGACGTTATGAGAATAAGTTCACATAATATTTTGCTTTAAAATGGAAAGTACACTTTCTATTACTTTGTCTACCTGCGCATCAGTCATTGCGGGCCAAATTGGTAAAGAAACTAATCTGGGAAAAGCATATTCAGAGTTTGGAAAATCATTTTCATTTAGATTATATGCATTTTTATAATATGGATGACGGTAAAGTGGGATAAAATGAACACTGGAACCAATTTCATGTTTCTTTAATTCATCTATAAACTTAGATCGGGTTATTCTTAGTTTTTCTAAATTTAACTGGATTGAGTAAAGATGAAATGATGATTCACGATCTCCAAGTCTGGGTGGAATTCTTAACAGATCAGTTTCCTTAAATGCAGCATCATACTTTGCTGCTATTTTTTTCCTTAATTCAAAAAGCTGATCAATTTTTTTTAATTGAGATAGACCTAACGCCGCTTGAATATCTGTAAAATTGTATTTGAAACCAGGTGAAATTACCTCATAAAACCAGGAGCCTTCTTCAGAATATCTTTTCCAGGGATCATGACTAATTCCATGCAGGCGCATAACAGTACATCTATCCGCAATTTCATCGTTTTCTGTGCAGATCATACCTCCTTCTCCAGTAGCAAGAGGTTTTGTAACATAGAAGCTAAAGCAAGTAACGTCCCCAATTGTTCCAATTTTTTTTCCTTTATAAATTGCTGGTAAAGAATGTGCGGCATCTTCAATTATTTTTAGATTATACTTTTTAGCAATTTCAGAAATCTCATCCATATCGCAAGGTAAACCACCATAATGTACGGGAATTATTGCTTTTGTTTTTGCAGTTACAACCTTTTCTATTGCTTCAGGAAGAATATTTAATGTAATTTTATCAACATCAACAATAATTGGTATAGCGCCAAAATAACAAACAATTTCTGCCGTAGCCGTAAATGTAATTGAAGGAACAATCACTTCATCTCCCGCTTTTAACCCTATAGCTTCAAGTGCAAGATGGGCGGCAGCAGTCCAGGAACTTGCTGTTACGGATCTCTTCGAACCAATATATTGGTTAAACTCGTGTTCAAATTTTTGTACTTTGGGTCCAGTTGTCCACCATCCGGATTTAATTGTATCAACAACTTCTGTTATTTCATCATCAGTAATAAAAGGGCGATGGAAATGAATGAATTCCTGTTTCATGATTTATTTAATTCAATTTAAGTTTTGTTTTATTAACATTGATATTTTTATAAAGAAAAATTGTTATTATAAAAATGAGCCAAAAAGGCAAATCCCTTGTTATCCAACCATGAGTTAATAATCCTGTTGATTCAAAAAATGCTCTTGCTAATAAACCTAAAAATATTCCTTTGATTGTAACTCCCAAAATATACATTTCATTATCAACACTTTTGTAATGTTCAATTACTTTTTTGGAGTACTTTAGTATAAGAGCAAACAACCAAACTGCACTTACCAATCCAAGAATACCGAGATCAGCCATACGGAATAAGAAAAAATTATGAGCAGTTCCAGATTTAGCCCACTGCATTTGATGTTCAACAAAACTACCAATTGTAACTGGTAAATACTTATAAATATATTCTTCAAAGACACCTGGACCAACCCCAAAGATTGGATTTGTTTTAATTATATTAAATGCGACTGACCAAAAATACTCTCTTGTATTAGAAAAAATTCTATCTGCTCGGAAAAGAATTGATAAAAAATCCTGAACTTGAGGAAGTATTAAAATTAGTATGCAAATTATGACTACAGGTTTGAGTACTTTCATAAAAAGTTTCTTCCTCAAACTGTAAAAAATATATACAAAGCTGATAAAGACAGATAACATTGATGATCTTGAATTGGTTATTATCAAAATAAAAAGCAGAAATAGAAAGGAAACAATAAATAAAAGTTTAATCGACCATTTTTTAGAAAAAGGAATGAATAGTATTGAAAATGCAAAAGGAATTGTTGAAGCATATAGCAAACCTACAGCATTTGGGTTATTATATATTCCACTCACTCTTACAATGGAATTGGATTCAACTAAAAATATTTTAAAACCTAGATATGCCAACTGATATAAAACACCCAAACCAACTACCAACGAAGCAAACAATAATGAAATAATTATTATATAAATATCTTTCTTTTCTTTAATAAAGGAATAAAGGAAATAACACAAGAGAAAGAATATCAATTGTTGAATTAACGTCTTTAAGCTTAAAGTGAAAAAACTTGAAAGTAATGTAGAACTAAAAAGCGAAATTAAAACCACCAACAAAAATATTTTCAAATCGGTTGGCAATTCCTTAAACTTTATCAACTTAAATCCATTTTCCCTTATATATATAAATGCTAAAGTAATAACGCCAATAATGTTCAAAATATTTCTGGCAACCTCATTTAAATTACTTGTCATCACCAAGTAAGAAAAAATAATTAGGAAGAGAATAGAATCAGTTTTGTATTTATAGATTATAAAAAAAAGGATTATAAAAGGAACTACAAATAATGAATATTGTAGAATCGAAGCATAAATTATTGCTAACGAGATAGCAATAAAGAAGATAAATTTATTATTCCACTCTAAACTAAAAACCATAATCTAATTTGAAGGATATTTTCCAGAATTTTTTACAAAACAAATTTAATTATCTAGTTTCTTCAATCCAATTATTATTTAATTCGATAATCCAATATTATAATTCCAATAATATTCACAATGAAAAGTTGCAATCATCATATTTGTTGTAATTATTTTTTATTTGCCAATCCAGCATAAAACGTGAGTTCTTAATAAAGGAATTAGATTAAAAACTGAATATAAAGTTGGGTTAATTTTTGTTAAAAACCTTGCTAAAGGAGGATTAAGTGTTATTTTTTTTATTTTAATCTTTGCCAATGGAAATAGTTTCTTAATTTCATTTATTGGAATTCCTTTTACATCCTTATTCCAAGGATTATTATAAATGAAATCGTACCATAAAATACCACCGTTATTCTTTACCAAATTCCACATTTTACTAGCAAGTTCTATTTTAAACTTTTCATCTAAAATTGAGGAGAATACAGTTGATTGAAAAATAATATCAAAATATTCATTAGGATAATTTAAATCGAGTGCATTACCAAAATTAAAATTAATTTCAGATGGCAAAAGAGTTTTAGCTTTTCTAAATCTATCTTCAATCAACTCATTAAAAAAAATGTTTTTCGGTGTGAATCCAAATTTTAAGAATAAAAAAACGTTTGTACCAATTCCACCACCAATTTCCAAAAATTTTTTTTCGGCATAGTTTTTTAATGGAATTTTCTTGAACAACTTGAAAATTGCTCTTTCCTTTTCTTGTTCTGAAAGATAAACATTTGGATTAAGAATATTATATTTGCTCGTTAAATTTTCTCTTTTTGCATATCGTTGTTTAATATTTTCTATTTCATCATTCATCAACATAAAATATTCTCAATCTTTTAATTCTAATAAACACACTTATTGATCAAGACAATACTTGAAGAAAGTTATTTGCAATAATTTTGTAATCATGCTTAGCCATACAATATGTCTTTCCATTTGATCCCATTTTAATTAATGATTCTTTGGATTGAGCTATTAAATGTCTAACTGCGTCAGCAATGGCATTAGGATTTTCTGGTGTTATTGCGATACCACAATTAGCTTCGGTAACTAAATTTACACCAGCACTATAACTCTGTATTATTGGTTTACTCGCCATCATATAATCAACCATTTTGTTTGGGCAAATTCCAAACCTAAATAAAGGCTGATGTTTTAATCCGATAAAAAGAATGTCGAGTTTATCTAACGCTGAAGGAATAAGATTTTTATTAATCGACGGATAAAAATATGTGTTCGCCAAATTTAAATCTTTAGATTTTTGAATTAGGTTTTCCTTTTCAGGACCGTTTCCAATCATAATTAATGCAATATTTTCTCGCTCAAGTATTTTCATCGCATCAATAAGTGAATAAAGAGCATTAGCTAATCCATGACTACCAGCATAACCTAAAAGTAATTTCTTTTGATCTTTTAATTTTTGAATCAAACTACTTAAATCATCGGGAAGATCTTTCGTTGTGTCCCATTCCTCTGTAACAATACCATTTGGTATATACACAAATTTTTCAGGTTTCATTCCGTGTTTTACCATATGTTCGAGTGCTTTTGGCCAAATTGAGACAACTGTTGAAGCATGTTTATAAGCATAATTTTCAGCATGTTGAATAACCAAAATGAAGGGATGCCATTTAGAATAACCACCAAGTTCAATAGGAGCCAAAGGCCATAAATCATGAACCTCAAATACCAATTTTGCGCCCGAAAGAGTAGCTATTTTTTTTGCCGGATATATATCAAGCGGATATGTAGAAGATGCTATTACAACATCAGGTTTAAATTCATTTGAAATCTTATGAGAATATTTATTAAGTTTTCGTACAAATCCAACCATGTTAAAAATGCGTCTTACACCATTTCCTTCATAAGAAGGTGTTTTAATTATTAAATAATTTATTCCTTCAACATTATGTTTTTCAAAATCATTATTTAATTTGAATTGGGTTGATCGTACATGAGCATTTGATGCTGCAACAATCATTACCTTATTTCCACTCTTTTGCCATTCCCTTGCCATATAATAAGGTCTGTATTCCATTCCAAGTGAAGGGGATCCAGCGTAATGGTTAATTAATAGAATGTTCATCTTAATAGTTCTCGCATAATTTTAGATTTAAAAAAAATCCTTTCCAAACTTATTAAATCAGAATTTCTTTTGTTGTAATTTTTTTAGTAATGCTTTTGTTTTATAATAGAATTTTTCACTGTAGGTTTGCCATTTTAACGCATATTCCAAAAATATTTTATTCCCAGTTAGTATATACAAAACTTTTAACTGTTCAATATGAATCATATGATATGTATATGAAGCAGGATTATTAGGTGAATTTTTACATAAATCATAATTTGTCCAATAATTTATATCAAATGATGGGAGTAGATTCACAATCGAATTTATGCCTTGCAGAAATAATTCTTTCGCATCTGTAATGTTTAATAATGCTAAATCATATAATCCAAACAGGGAAAAGATAAATCCATTTAATACTACAATTGGTTTGGTAGAAGGATATTCTTCAAATATTTTAATCCCATTAAATTCACTTAAAACTCCATTGTTCGATGTTTCGTTGTAAAAAGGGACAAGCGCAAATTTAGCATAATCAAGATATTTGTTATCCTGAGTTAAAATAAATGCTCTTGTTAATACTGAAATTGCTTCACCTTGTGCCATAGCAGAAATCCAAGGTTGCGTTATTTCATATTCCTTTACTTGAATATTTAAATACCAATAGACACCCTGGTCAATTCGGACACAATTGTTTAAAAGCCAATCTGCCTGGGTTAAAAATTTCTTAAGTTCGCCATTATTTTCAGTTATTCGTTCATAAAGCCCGAGCGCATATTGAGATATTACAATGGGATGATAAATATAAGATTCTTCATATTTATACAGAGGGATATTATGTGAATCAAACTTCCCCGGATAAATTGATTTAGATTTAAAATCCAAATAATAATTACCGATTGAAATAGGTTTAGCCACAATATTACAAGGAGTCACAGTATCCCAATAATTCGCTTTATTGGGCAAATAAAAAATTATTACTTTATTAAATAATTCTTTTAAGGATTGCATTTTGTCCGGTTTAATTGCTTATATATTACAAATATTATTGTTTACAAAATTTTATCTGTACATAAAGATAAATTAATATTTAGCTTTAATTCCAAGCTCCTTGATAAACTTAATTAAATTTACTGTCACATCTTCAACAGTCAGCAAATTCATACATTCATTTGTCGAGCAACCATTTCTACCGGCATTAGTAAAACAATACTGCTCATTATCGTTAGATGAACACTTTAGGATTTTTTGTACATAATTGTGGTTCTTACCCTTAGGTATACTATAACTTGGATTTGTTGGTCCATAAATGGAAAACGTCGGCTTACCTAAAAAAGCAGCAATGTGAATGGGTCCGGAATCATTTGAAATTAACAAAATGGATTTATTTATTTCACAGATAAGTTCATTAATGTTTTTTGTAAAAATAATATCAATTTTTTCCTTATAAAATTCAATTTCAAAATCTTTTAATAAAGAATTCTGAGCCATTACAAATTTGATGTTGTACTCTAATTTTAATCTTAAACCTAGTTCAAAATATTTTTTAATTCCCCATTCTTTTGCTTTCCAACCAGCAAAAGGATTAAGTAATATTGTCCCTTCGGGAATAATTACAGTCGGGAAATAATAATCAGTACGAACAGATTCTTGATGAAGATATTTTTTAATAGGATCAGCATACATGTCTACTAAATGTGGTTCTTTTTTTTTAGTTAAAAAACAATCATAAATACAACCAAAAATTTGAAGGTTAAATCCTATATTAATTTTTGAACTGCTTAACAATAAAATTAAAGCTGTAAAAAGTCCCGAAGTGAAATCAATTATAAACTCCGGTTTTTGCTTCCATATTTTTTTTAAGACTTTTAGATTTACGAATATCGAGTCTAAATTAATTTCATTCTTAGCAAAAGTTTCATAACTTATATCAGTAAACGCTATATTGTAAAGTACTTTACTCTCTTCAAAACAAAAAATAGTTATATCTTTGTCGGGAAAATTATTTTTTAAATATTTTATAGCAGGAATAGTTAGAATAGTATCTCCCAATAATTTGAAGCTAATAATTAATATTTTATTGCTGTTCCTTTTTCTCTTTGCAAGTAAGAAACGAATTGATTTAAAAAATTTATTTATTAAAAAATAATCCCTTTTAAACATTTTTTCTTTTTTTTCATTTAAAAGTATTAGTCAGTATTTGGGTTTTAATCATAGTTAAAATAATTATGATATTTCTCATTACAATAATCAATTTTAATTTTCAATTGTCATTATAACCGTTTCTCAGATCAATTTGAAATTCGGCTATTAATTTTTTATACATATTTTTCATTAATTCAACAGTTTCATTCAAATTATATTTTGCTAACACTCTTTCCCTTCCATTTTTCCCGAGCCGTATGCTTAAATCCCTGTGTAGAATTATGCTTTGCAAAGCATAGGCAATTTTTTGAACATTGGCTGCCGGGACTATTAAACCAGTTACATTATTTTCAACTATTTCAGTTAACCCTCCAACATCAGACACCAACACAATTTTTTCGCAGGCGGAAGCTTCTAAAATAGAAACACCAAAACTTTCCTTAAGTGATACTGCAACAAAAATATCGATCATATTATGATAAATCGGAATATCATCTGGATTTATATAACCGGTAAACATAGTACAATTATCAAGATTTAATTTTGTAATTAATTCTCTGTACGAACTTTCCATTGATCCTTTTCCAACAAGCAACAACTTTAATGGTAATTCAGGACATCTATCTTTCACTATTTTAAATGCCCTGATTAAATGTTCTATACCATATATTTCTTCCAATGCTTTTATTGTCCCTACAACAATATCATTTTTATTAAAATAACTATTAACTTCCATTGGCTTGAATTTCTCAACATCAATACCAAACGGAATTACTTCAATTTCTCTTTTGCTATAATTTTTAATTTCTTTACCCATTACATGACTGGTTGAAAGTATTTTATCTGCTCTAAAAAAAATCCATTTTAATAATAGTTTATGAAGAAAACTCTTATGAGGAAATTCATAGACGTCAGATCCCCAAACAGAAATAATATATGGATGAAAACCTGTTAATGCACCTAACAAACCGTAACTAGTAGCATAATGCGAATGTAAAATATCTGGTTTGAACTTTATTATAACTTGTTTCAGTTTTTTAAGAGATTTGAGATAAATAATTTTAGAAAACGCACCATCACTTTTTGTAAATATTTCATCATTAAATTCCATTGAAACAACATTAATATTATCAAGTCCTTCATAAATCTCTGGTTGATGTTTTGATAAGCCAAATATCAATATCTCAAAATTGAATTTTGCTAATGACTTAACCCATTTAATAGTGTGATATGATGTAGGATCTGAAATTATTAATAATCTTGTTCTTCTGTCCAAACCAATTCTCTTTGTTACGTAAGTTAAATTTTTTATCAACAAGAAATGTTTAGCATTTATTTCTTTAATTGTTCAATCACTTTTATTTATCATTCGCTAATAATTCTCTTGGATTGAATTCTTCTTATTAAAGAATATATCATTTTATGTAAAATAATTTGTGCGGGATGTTTAATTATAAAAATATTTACTGTATAAATGAACAAATAAAACATAATTTCAAAAGGGATTGTTGCCATTCCTGGTGGTAAAATTATTGACAAATATTTTACAATTGTTATAGATATTGCTGCATTAGTAAGTTGAAAGAAAACTTCTTTTATAAAAACATACTTATTCTTAAACTTAAAATATTTTATTACTAAGAAAGTGCTTACAATAAAAAAGAATAAATAACTAAATGATGTACCCAAAGCTAGTCCGTTTTGTCCATATCTGTGGACAAGAAAATAATTCAATATAAATTTAATTATTACTCCAAAAATGGTGATATACAATAATTTATGTATAAGACCAACGCTGTAAAGAACTTTATTAATAACGCTATAAACTGAATAAAAAATTAAACTAAATGAAAAATAAAATAATACCTCTTTAACAAGCAAAGTATCGGTGGTGGTAAATTTACCTCTTTCGAATAATATTTTAACAAAATAATCGCCATAAAAAAGAAAGATAAAAGTTATGGGGACAAAAATAGCCACGTTAATCATAATGCTTTTATTCAATATTCTTTCAAGGTCATCAGTTAATTTTTGACTAATATAATTTGCCAATTGAGGAAATATGGCTGTAGATAAAGCGATGGCTAAAATTGAAATTGGAATAAGATAAATGGTTTGTGCATAATTTAATGCAGCAATACCACCCTTCGGAATATAAGAATAAAAATATCTATCGGCGATTAAGAAAAGTTGACTTGTACTTTCAATAATTATAATTACTATCAAAGTATTTGGAATAAACTTTCTATATTCTTTAAATAAAAGATAAAATTTGGCAATTTTAAAACTGATAGATGTTCGCTTATGAAGATATAATAATTGCAAAATGGAACCAAAAACATATCCAACCGGTATTATATAGACGCCAAAAGTATCTGTAAAAATAATAATCAAAATAATCAGCGAAATATTTAATAGTAACTGCGAATATGCGGGATGTTTAAAATCAAAATGTAATTGTTGGTAAGCAGATAATATTGAAGAGGCACAATTAATTGGGATCGTAATTAAAAAAATATTAAAGATAATTTTTACGGTATTTAATTTTTCATTCTGAATGCCTGGTAAATAAGCGTTAAGAATACTATTTGAAAAAAGATAAAGTAAAACAGCTATAAAAAACCCGCCTCCAACAAATAAATAATAATTAACATTTAAAAAATTATCATCAAATGCCGTCTCATGCCTCTTTAAATTATTATAAGTTGGGATTAGATAGTTTTGAGCTAAGTATAATATTATCGTATTAATTGTTAACGGTATTACTGCACCAACAAGATAAATATCAAATTCTTCACTTAAGCCAAATAAACTTGCAAAAATCATTTCCCGGAAAAAGCCGATACCCTTGGAAATAATTCCCGTTATTGTGATAAATATTGTTGCACCAGCAACAGTTGATGTAAATTTATTTTTCAATCAGTTATATATTTTAATATTTAGATAACAATTGTAAAGCATTAACTCCTTTAATATTTTTATACCATAAATACATTTATTATTTAAGTTTTACAAAGAATAATTGGAATAAAGTATAACTATAAAGAAAATTAATTGAACCAGAGTAATGACAGTTCCTTAACTCGCTTCAGCAACTCACCAGGTTAATAATTCTTGTATTTACACAATTATAAAGATTCAAATATTTCTTTGAGATACTTTGTGGTTGGATTTTGTTAAACGGATTTCACCAAGCAGGTACAAAGTTGCTCGAAGTTGGTTGAGAGTAAAGACTTTATTAACTCAAATACGTTTCCCCAACATCGTAAGATCCAAATATTTTTACACTTTTAGATATTTCCTTAAGATGATTAACTGCAAGTTTAACTTTCCTATCGCTAAGACTTCCTATCAAATCGATATAAAACATGTACTGAAATGCTTTGTGAGGAATTGGTCTGGATTCAATTTTAGCAAGATTAATATCCCGTAAAGCAAACACGCTTAGTGCTCTGAACAATGCACCTGGAATACTCTTCAATTCAAAACAAATTGAAGTTTTGAAATCTTCACCACCTTTTCCAGAAGTTATCTTCTTTTTTGCTATCACCAGAAATCGTGTAAAATTCTCTTTATTATTTTGAATATGTCCTTTAATTATTTTTAATCTGTATTCTTCAGCAGCAAATTTGCTCGCAACTGCGGCAGCAAAGTCTTCCTTTTGAATAGAAATTATTTTAGCTGCACCTGCAGTATCATAAACCGGAAAGATTTCAGTGGTTTTTAATGATCTAAGAAAATTTGAGCATTGTCCAAGCGCCTGCGGATGAGAATAGATTTTTTTCAACTGATTAACTTTATATTTTTTATGACTCATCAGGAAATGATTAATTTGTAGATTTAATTCACCAACAATTTTAAAAGTATGTTGTAGTAAAAGATCATAGGTTTCAAAAACACTTCCATACAAACTGTTCTCTACAGGAACAACTCCAAAATCGGCTTCACCATTCTTTACTTTATTAAAAACAATTTCAAAAGTTAATGATGGGGATAAATAAATTTTATCGCCGAAAAATTTCTTAGCAGCCAACTCACTATATGCCCCCGTCTCACCTTGATAAGCTATAGTTTTCAATTTTCTACTCCTATTGATTGCAAAAGTGTAAGAAAGAATTTTGCTTTATCTTTTAGTTCTTCAAGACTGCCATTATTTTCAAAAACAAAATCCGCCCAGTTAATTTTTTCTTCATCTGGAATTTGATTTTCCATCCGTCTTTTAATTTCATCTTCAGAAACTTTACTACGGTTTTTAATTCTTTGAATCTTCTTTTCATCTTCTGCTGTGATTACAATAATGTAATCAAATAATTCTTCCATTTCAGCTTCATAAATAAGTGCGGCTTCAACAAACACAATTGTTGATTCCCTTAAAATCATTTTCATTTGTAATTTAATATTATCAATTACTTCTGGATGAATAATGGCATTAATTCTTTTTACTTTATTTGAATCGGAAAAAACTTCTTCTGATAAATACTTAATATTTGGTTGGGAATTTAAATATGATTTTACACCGAAGGCAGAAATTATTTTTGATCTGATTTTGGGATGTGTTGACAGAAGACTTTTTGCAATATCGTCAGCACCAAGAACGGTAAAGCCAGCTTCTTTAAGGTAATTACAGAATTCTGATTTACCAGATCCAATGCCACCGGTTATTGCAATTTTCAATTTTCTTTTGTTCATAAAAAAGCCACTCAATATTGAATGGCAAGATAATTCTTTCAGTAGTCAGAATCCAGAAAACGAAAGCCGGGATGTAAATTTTTTCCGGCTCCATTTTCTATACATTACCTGGCGTATGCAATTTTTCTTACTTCACGGATAACCGTAACCTTTATTTGTCCCGGATATTCCAAATCTTGTTGAATTTTTGTAGCAATATCATTTGCTAATTTATCAGCATCAGTATCATCAATTCTATCCTGTTCAACAATAACTCTAATTTCTCTTCCCGCCTGGATGGCAAAAGTCTTAGCAACGCCTTCAAATGATTTAGCGAGATTTTCTAAATTCTCTAATCTCTTAACATAACTCTCAAGTGGCTCTCTCCTTGCACCTGGTCTGGCGCCGCTGATTGCATCTGCTGCTTGAACCAATGCAGCGATTGGGTGTTCCATTTCAATATCTTCGTGATGGCTGCCGATTGCATTTACAACTATATGATGTTCTTTATATTTCTTCGCTAATTCATATCCAAGCAAAGCATGCGGTCCTTCAACACTTCTATCAATCGTTTTTCCAATATCGTGTAATAATCCAGCACGCTTTGCTAAAGTTGTATCTATTCCAATCTCGGCAGCTAAAATGCCTGTAAGGTAAGCAACCTCAATACTATGCTGAAGTAAATTTTGCCCATAGCTGGAACGATATTTCATTCTACCAACGTGCTTAATAATCTCTGCGTGTGCTCCATGCAATCCAAGCTGAATAAAAGTATTTTCACCTTCTTTTTGGATTTCCTCTTCTAGTTCCTCACGGGTTTTTTGCACAACCTCTTCGATTCTTGCGGGATGAATTCTGCCATCAGCAATTAATTTTTCCAGCGATATTCTGGCAACTTCTCTTCTAAACTGGTCGAAAGCCGAAAGGATTACTGCCTCAGGTGTATCATCAACAATTACATCTACGCCGGTAGCAGCTTCAAACGCACGGATATTTCTTCCTTCACGTCCAATGATGCGCCCTTTCATTTCTTCATTTTGTACCTGAACAACAGAAACCGTAGTTTCAACAGAATGATCAATTGCAGTCCTTTGAATAGCCTGAACTATTACTTTTTGTGCTTCTTTTTTTGCGTCCTGTTTTGCCTGGTCTCTAATTTCCTTAACATACTGTGCTGCATCTACTCTTGCCTGGTTAAGCATATTTTCTGATAACATTTTTTTCGCTTCTTCGGAAGTTAATCCCGCAGTGCGTTCAAGCCGAATATTCTGCTCGTAAATCAGCTTATCTAATTCACTAACTTTTGTATCGATAGAAAGTTTTTGAACTGTAATATCCTTTTCGAGCTGTTTAGTTTCTTTTTCTTTTTTAAGAACTATTTCATACTTTTTTTCAATGCTATCTTCTCTAATCGAAAGTTGTTTTTCATAACTCTGAACCTTTTGCTTTTTAGCATTAATTTCAGTATCGAAATCTTGCTTTTTCTTTAACCATTCATCTTTTACTTCAAGCAGTTTTTCTCTTTTAATATTATTGGCTTCTTTTTCTGCATCAACAATAATTTGTTTGGCTTTTACATCAGCCGAAAAAAGGCTTTTTTTACCTACTTTAGAATTTAAAACCCATCCCAAGTAGAAAACAACAACAACGATTATGGCAATCATCGGTATTAAAAGCAACAAGTCCATCTTTAACAGATCCATAATACCTCCATAAATCAGAATTTATCAAAATAAGCCGCTCTGCCAGCCCAAATTAACAGGAAGAACCCTGATAATTTAATGCGGGAAATCGCCCGAACGTTTTTCGCTTCCACTGTTTCGATAATCGAAAGTCCCGACAAAGCCGGGATTGAGGCCTGCAATACACGCCGTGAGTCAATAACCCTATAATGAAAGAGTTAGTTCTTCATATAATTAAACTGACAGGCGGCAATTAAATAATTATTATGATGGGACTGATATATTAGATTCGTTTAGAAGAAGCTTGATCTTTTTTATCTTATCTAAAGCTAAATTACTGAATTCCTTATTTTTACTTTTTTCAACAAATAAATCGTATGCAATATTTAATGATGCAATGATAGCTATGGTTTGAATTGACTGATCTGGTAATTCTTCCTTAGTTTCATTCATAACTCTATTTACGTAACCTGCTAATTCAGTAGCAATATCTTCGTTATCTACTAATAGTGAATACTCTCTATCAAATATCGTTAATTTAAGCTTCTTCTTGTTGTTCATTATATCTTTTCCATCATACAAACAAAATGTTTAAGAGCGTAAATGATAATCAATTTTACTTACAAGCTCATTAATTTTCTGCTTTAACTCTTCTCTCTCCTTTAAGTTAAGTGAATTACTATTTACTAAAATATCATTTTCTTTATATAAGGATCGAATCTGTTCTTCCAGTTCATTTATTTTAACTGACAACCTTGAATTATCATAACTCAACTCTTTATTCTTTTGAGTAAGGCTAATAACCTGTCTCTCAAGTGAAGTGAGCTCATCTAATATAATATCAAATTTTAATAATTCGGTCAATCAGATTCCTCTAAATTCTGCATTAAATTCTTTTTGTACAAATTCTGTCATCTTAGAAAACTGGTTCTCAACTTCCTCATCCTTTAATGTTCTTAACTCATCAAAGTATTCCAGAGAAAAAGCCATGCTCTTTTTGTCGATACCAAAACTTTCGCTTTCAAAGATATCAAATAATTTAACGTTTTTAAGAAGTTTAGAACTTCCTTTATAAATTGCATCGATTACTTCTTTACAGGAAATTTGTTTACCTAAAATAAATGCACAATCACGGAATACTTTAGGATATTTAAGTAACTCAACAAAACTTTTCTGCTTAGCCGGAATATTTTTAAGCAGATTAATATCAAACTCAAACCAATATACTTCCTGTTCGATGTCAAATTTTTTAAGAAGTTCTTTTTTAATAGAACCGCCAGATCCAATAACCTTATTTTTATAGCTTTTGGTAAAATTGTACTCAAAAACTAAATTTTCATCAAGATAATAGGAATCCTCCAAAACATTGTCAAGACAAATTTTATTAAGGAAGCTATTAACAATCCCTTTCAAATCGAATAAATCAACATCCCGTTCTTTCTGAAACCACGTAGTCTCAGTTTCTTTCCCGGTAATAATAAAGGAAATTTTTTCCAATTCTGCAAAATCATTAAAACTTTTTATCTCTGCACTGGATATTTTAATAAAAATATTTCCAATTTCAAAAACTTTAAGATTACTTTCCCCAACATTAATATTCTTAGCAATGGATATTAACCCACCCTGTAGTAATGAAGTTCTTAAATTTGCCATATCCATACTATCAGGATTGAGTACTTCAACAGGATTGCCAACTATGGACGCAACTTCTATTGGCTGAAGTGAATTAGTAATTATTTCATTAAAGCCGAGAGAAATAGCGCTGTTTCTAAGAATGTCCTTGTAATCAGAAACATCTTCTTTTTGATCGAGTGTAACAGCAATTCTTTCAACTACAGGAATTTTATCGTATCCATAAATGCGGGCAACTTCTTCTATCAAATCTATTTCGCGTTCAATATCTGGTCGAAAAGTTGGGACCACTACTTTAATAGCATCTTCAGTTTCTTGAACAATGGTCAATCCTAAATTATTCAAATTCTGTTTTACATCTTCCTTAGAAATTGAAAAGCCAAGTACTTTTGTTATCCGGGAAAACCTTAATTCAATCTCTTTTTTACTAATTTCTTCAGAGTAAACATCTAATGCGCCGGATAAAATTTCTCCTCCACCAAGTTCAGAAATTAATTGAGCTGCACGGTTTGCGGCATACAAAGTAATATTGGGATCAGTCCCTCTTTCAAACCGGTATGATGCATCAGTTGAAAGTTGAAGTGATTTGGAAGTTTTTCTGATTGATGATGGATTGAAATAAGCGCTTTCAATTAAAACATTTTTTGTCTCAATTGTAACTTCAGAATTTTCACCACCCATAACACCGGCTATTGCTATTGAGCGCACTGCGTCACAAATCATGAGGTTGTTTGATTTAAGTTTGCGCTCTTTCGAATCAAGAGAAATGAATACTTCACCTTCTAAAGCATTTTTAACAACAATTTTTTTACCTGATAATTTATCCAGATCGAAAGCGTGAAGCGGTTGACCGATTTCGTGAAGAACAAAATTTGTTACATCAACAACGTTGTTTATCGGGCGGAGTCCGATGTTAGTTAATTTTTTCTTCAACCAGGTTGGAGATTCTTTTATTGTAATATTTTTAACAACTTTAGCAGTGTACCGAGGGCAATCTATTGTATTTAATATTTCGATTGAAGCAGCATCTTCAGTTTTCTCTAATGATTCTTTTATTTCAATAGTTGGAATTTTTAATTGACGGTTGAATATAGCAGCTAAATCTCTTGCAACTCCAATATGGTTTAACGCATCGGGGCGATTTGGTGTAACCCCAATTTCAAAAATCACATCATTCAATCCTAATGCTTCAGCTAAGGGCGAACCAATTTTTAAATCAGAATCAAGAACCAAAATTCCAGAATGATCATCATTTAAACCTAATTCTTTTGCAGAACAAATCATCCCAAAAGATACTTCACCACGGATTTTAGTCTTTTCTATTTTGAATTGTCCATCCGGAACAACGGCGCCAATTTTAGCGAAAACAATTTTTTGTCCAGCTTCAATATTTGGAGCACCACACACAACATTATATTCTTCATCACCAGTGGAAACTAAACAAACCGAAAGTTTATCTGCATTTGGATGTTTCTTTTTTTCTTTAACCAATCCGACTACAAAATTTTCAAATTGCTTTCCTTGACATTCAACGTCTTCTACTTCCAAACCCGAATTAGTTAATCGTTCAGCAATTTCATTTGCATGAATGTCATCCAAATCAATGTAATCTTTTAACCAGTTAAGTGAAATCTTCAATCTTAATTCTCCGGATTTAAAATTGTTTTAAGAACCTAAGATCGTTTTCAAAATAAACACGAATGTCGTTCAATCCATATTTAAGCATTCCTGTTCTTTCTATTCCCATTCCAAATGCATAGCCGGTATATTTTTCAGAATCGTAACCAACTGCTTTAAAAACATTTGGATCAACCATACCGCAACCAAGAATTTCCAGCCAGCCAGAATTTTTACAAACTCTGCATCCTTTCCCTTTACACAAAAAACAGGTAATATCCATTTCAGCGCTTGGCTCTGTAAATGGAAAGAAACTTGGACGGAAGCGATACTTCAGTCCTGCTCCATAGAATTGATGTGCGAAAGCTACAAGTGTTCCTTTTAATTCAGCAAAAGTAACGTCCTTATCAACATAAAGTCCTTCTACCTGATGAAACAGGCAATAACTACGCGTGCTAATAGCCTCATTCCGATAACATTTTCCTGGCATTATAGTACGTACTGGTGGCTGTTGATTATTCATCACTCTTATTTGAACGGGCGATGTATGAGTTCTTAATAAGAAATCCTTAGAAACAAAAAACGTGTCCTGCATATCTCTTGCCGGATGATCTGCAGGAAAATTTAATGCTCCAAAATTATTGTAATCAGATTCCAGTTCGGGACCTTCTGAAACGGAAAATCCTAATCCCTTAAAGATTGATTTAATTTCTTCAAGTGTTTGAGATAGTATATGCTTTGAACCAATTTTAATTTCACGACCAGGAAGAGTTAAATCAATAGCTTGTTTTTTTTGATTAGAAAGAGATTCGACTCTGTTCTTTATTTCTTCAAATTTAGATTGGACAGAATTGCGTAGAAGATTCAGTTCTTTTCCTACCAATGGTTTTTCTTCTTTAGAAACTTTTTTAAGGTTTTCAAAAAGTGTAGAAAGGATTCCTTTGCGGCTAAGGTATTTTAGCCGGATTTCCTCCAGCTTCTTAACATCATTTATTAAGGAAATATCAGCCAAGAAGTTTTTTTCAGTTTCACGAATTGTTTGTAGCATATCCATTGCTTTTACAAAAAATAAATTACCCTCTTAAATCCAGCAAAATGTCAAAATTCTTTAAGAGGGTAATAAAAATTAGTTGAGACTAAATTTTACAATTTCAGTGAATGCTGCTGGATTATCAACAGCAAGACTTGCTAAAACTTTTCTGTTAATTGCTACACCTTTATCTGCAAGTGCATGAATTAGTTTTGAATAATTAGTACCATTCAATCTTGCGGCAGCATTAATTCTAACAATCCAAAGCTGTCTGAATGTTCTCTTTTTAGTTTTTCTATCTCTGTAAGCATGCAAAAGGGCTTTTTCTACATGATGCTTTGCAACAGTATATACTTTACTGCGAGCACCCCAATAGCCTTTTGCCATGCCAAGAAGTTTTTTTCGTCTTGTACGCGAGGCTACTTTATTCTTAGCGCGTGGCATAATTTATCCTCTTATCATTATTGAATCATTATTAAAACATTTTTAGTTTCTACTTTAGAAACTAACGTGGATTTTCTTAATCCTCTTTTTCTCTTGCGAGATTTTGAAGTAAGTATGTGACTTTTATAAGCCTTACTTCTCTTTACTTTACCAGATGCGGTTTTGCGGAATGTTTTTGCTGCACCGCGATTGCTTTTCATCTTTGGCATTTTATTCTACCTGCTTTAGTTTTTCTTTTTCGTTTTAAATTTAGACGGAACTAATATTGTGTTCATCGCTTTTCCTTCGAACTTAATTTCAAATTCCATCTTTGCAACATCTTCGAGCTTGGCTACAAATTCTTTTAATAAATTTGCGCCCTGATCTGTATAGGCTAATTCTCTTCCTTTGAAAATTACCGATACTTTTACCTTATTTCCCTCTTCAATAAAATTTCTTGCGTGCCTGGCTTTAAATTCAAAATCGTGTGTATCGGTATTTGGATGCAATCTTATTTCCTTTAGTATTGATACTACCTGATTTTTTTTCTGAATTTTTTCTTTCTTCTGTAATTCGTAAACAAACTTTCCGTAATTGATTATTTTACACACAGGTGGGTCTGCTTGTGGTGCAATTTCTACTAAATCTGCACCGCGTTCTTCTGCAAGTCTAAGCGCATCTTTGATTAAAAATATTCCTCGCTGTGTTCCATCCGTATCAATTACTCTGGCTCTCGATACTTTTATTTCTTCATTAATTCGATGTTTAGGTTTTTGGGTAATGTTATCCTCTTTGTTGTTTTACAATTTATTCTTTATTTCTTCTTGCAGTTTACTTGTAAAATCTGCAAGCACTAAACTGCCAATATCACCTTTAGTATGCTGACGAACTGATACAGTATTGGAACTTAATTCCTTTTCTCCAACAATAAGCATATATGGAATTTTCTTTGTTTCCCAATCTCTAATTTTATATCCAATCTTTTCATTTCTTTCATCAACAACAGCTTTAATATGTAATTTTTTTAGGTCATCTGCAATTTTCTTTGCACCATCAAAGAAGTTTTGAGATATTGGTAAAACAGCCACCTGAACAGGAGCTAACCAAAGCGGGAATGCTCCACCATAATGTTCTATCAATACTCCCATAAATCTTTCCAAAGAACCAAGCAAAGCACGATGAACCATAAATGGGCGATGTTCTTTTCCATCTTCCCCAATATATTTCATATCGAATCTTTCCGGCATATTAAAATCGAATTGAATAGTACTCATTTGCCATTCACGATTCAATGCGTCTTTTATTTTAATATCTATTTTAGGACCGTAGAATGCTCCACCGCCTTCATCAATTTTATACTTTAAGCCTTCTTTTTCTAATGCAGTTTTTAAAGAATCCGTTGCTTTTTCCCACAATTCATCATTACCGCTAACTTTTTCTGGTCTTGTAGATACATAAAAATTCATTTCATTAAAACCAAAAGATCGCCATATCGACATACAAAATCGCAATACTTCAATTATTTCATCTTCTATCTGTTCCTGAGCGCAAAAAATATGAGCATCATCTTGTGTAAATCCTCTAACACGAAGTAAACCATGAAGCACACCACTCTTTTCATATCGGTAAACTGTTCCTAATTCAGCCCATCTTAAAGGTAAATCACGGTATGATCGAAGATGAGTTTTATATATCATTATATGAAAAGGACAATTCATTGGTTTGATATAATAATCCTGATCATCAATAGACATTGGAGAATACATATTCTCTTTGAAGAAGCCCAGATGTCCACTTGTTTCCCACAACCAACTTTTGCCAATATGAGGCGTATATAAAATTTCATAACCATTATCTAAGTGAGCTTCTCTCCAGAAATTTTCAATATCCAACCTTATCCTTGCACCTTTGGGATGCCAGTAAATTAAACCTGCACCGGCTTCTTCATGGGTACTAAATAAATCTAACTCCTTACCAACCTTACGATGATCTCGTTTCTTTGCTTCTTCTAGAAAAACAAGATAATCATCAAGCATTTTCTTTTTGGGGAAAGAGATTCCATAAATTCTTTGAAGCTGCTTATTATGTTCATCACCGCGCCAATAGGAACCAGAAACTGTTAGTAATCTAACATATTTTATCTTTCCCGTTGAAGGAAGATGCGGACCGGTGCAAAGATCTGTAAATTCTCCTTCCTGGTAAATACTTATTACATCAGCTTTATCATCAAGACCGTCAAGAATTTCTAATTTGTAATTATCCCCTTTCGTTTTGAAGAATTCAACAGCTTCATTCTTTCTAAGCTCTTTTCGTGTGAAAGAATTATTTTGCTGCGTCAGTTCCATCATTCTTTTTTCAATTTTTCTAAGATCATCGTCAACCAATTGAGAGTTGATATCAATATCATAATAGAATCCTGCATCAATAGCAGGACCAACACCAAATTTAGCTTCAGGATAAATCGATTGAACTGCGTGAGCCATCAGATGTGAAGTAGAATGCCAGTAAGCTTCTTTACCTTTTTCATCATTAAAGGTTAGCAATTTAATCTTACAATCTTGTTCCAAAGGAAAGTTTAAATCTTTGATATTCCCATCAACTTCTGCAACAAGTGTTTCTTCTGCTAATCTATTAGAAATTGATGTAGCAATTTGGAATGGAGTAACTCCATTATCAAATTCTTTAATGCTTCCATCAGGAAAACTTATTTTTAATTTATCCATAATCTTTATAAAAAAAAACGGAGAATACTCCGAACAGCTATTTAACTCAAAAAGATATTTAATCCGGGCTTTTCTAAAAAAGAAAGATGACTCTATTTTGTGTCATCAACCAAATCCGTGTGTGGGTTCTATAGGATTCGAACCTATGACCTTCTGCACGTCAAGCAGACGCTCTAACCAACTGAGCTAAGAACCCCTTACAAGTGATTCTCTCTCTTGTCTCAGAGTTGAAGTAAAGAGTAAGTTAACCCACTTAGCAAAAAGATAAATGAGTTAAGAATCCTAATCCATAATTGTACCGAGGGCCGGACTCGAACCGGCACGGGAATAAATTCCCACAGGATTTTAAGTCCTGTGCGTCTACCAATTCCGCCACCCCGGCGACAAAGAACACTTCAAAAGTGGGCTCGGAAGGACTTGAACCTCCGACCCGCTGATTATGAGTCAGCTGCTCTAACCAACTGAGCTACGAGCCCAAAATTGGATAGTAAAAATAACATAAAAACTTAATTTTTGCAATAAATCTTACAGTTTATTAATTAGAAAACTTAAATTGTTTTTGCTATGCCATAATTATGGATAAAACACATCAAAAACTAAATTAAAAATAGCTATCATTATTCACTTAATTCCTTTTCCGGGAAAATGTCTAATTCCAATCATGAACGCTTTCTTAAATACTCTCCAGTCACCTTGCCTCACTATTCATTTTTATCTATTTTTCGATATGGTAATTGATAAAGACGAAGTTAAAAAAATACTGTGTATAAAACCCCGTGGAATTGGTGACGTTATTCTATCATCAATTGTTTTTAATAATCTTCTTGAAAATTTTCCAGGTAGTAAAATTGATTATTTAACAGAATTTCCAAGTAAACCATTATTGGAACCGCTTCCATTTATTAATGAAGTTCTTCTATTTGGAAATAACTCAGTTCTGGATTCAATTTCCACCATCAAATTAGTTAGGAAAAGAAAATACGATTTGGTATTTGATTTCTATTCTAATCCAAGAACAGCTTTAGTTACCTTTTTCAGTGGTGCCAGGTACCGAGTCGGATTCCCATACCGTGGCAGAGCCTATGCTTATAATCTTTTTGGACCAAGCGAAAGGAACAAATTTCACTCTGCTGCACTTCATTTGGAAATGTTGAATAAGATTGGATTAACTTGCAACCATTCTGAAATGTTTTTTGGCTTAACAAAAGATGATATTGAATTTTCAAGAAACTTTTTTGAAGAAAAATTCCAACCAAATGACCTTGTAATTGGAATAAGTCCGAGTGGAGGTTGGCAATCCAAAAAATCCGATCCAATAAAATTTGCTGAAATTGGTGATGCTTTGGTTAATAAATATTCTGCTAAGATTCTACTTCTCTGGGGACCAGGCGATAAAAACGAAGCGATTGAAATTGAAAGATTAATGACAAATGAAATTATTGTTGCACCACTTACTGATATCAGAAAAATGGGAGCACTTATTTCCAATTGCAAAATACTAATTGCAAATGACAGTGGTCCAATGCATATTGGTGTGGCACTTAAAACTCCGGTTCTTAGTGTGCACGGACCTACTAATCCAAAGCTTCAGGGACCATATGGAGAAATGCACGAATGGGTTAGACTTGATGAATTGGATTGCATTGGTTGCGATTTGCGTGTTTGTCCGCGGAAACATGAATGCTTTTTAGAGTTGCCAATCGAAAGAATTATGATAAAGATTGATTCTTTGATCAAAAAGAATGAAATAAAGTTGGTGATAAATGAAAAAAATTGAAATACTTCTGAAAAATTTTTTGCTGCGAGTATTACTTTTATTCAAAACGAGGAATAAGAAAGATTCATACAGTTTTAATTCTAATTCTAAAATATTATTCATTAGATTGAACCGAATTGGTGATGCTTTAGTTGTAACACCACTTTTAAAAGTAGTTAAGGACCATTTAAAATGTAAAATCTATTTGCTTGCTGATAATAAAAATCATTTTGTATTTACAAATAATCCATCAATCGATAAAGTAATAATTTTTGAAAAAGGATTACAAGGTTTTCTGGAAACGATTAGAATGATAAAGGCTGAGCAATTTGATGCAATTGTGGATCTGCATGATGATGTTTCAACTACAGTTTCCTTTCTTTTAGCTTTCAGTAGTTGTAAAAATATTTTTGGATTGCAAAAAGAAAATGAAGCTGTTTATACAAAAACAACTGACAGATTGGAACCTACAAAAACTCACATAATTGACAGAACTCTGGAATTGACGAAACTTTTTAATATAAATTATAACCGGGCAAATGTTAATGTTCATTATTTCCCCAAAGCCGAATCACAAGGTAAAGTTAAAAACATCCTCAAAAGAAAAGGTCTAACAAATAAATTCCTGGTAGGAATAAATATTTCTGCAGGAAGCGATGCAAGATTTTGGGGAGTTGAGCGGTTCCAAAATTTAATTAAATTCCTGTCAGGTTATGATTTACATTATGTAATTTTATCCACAACCCGCGACATTAAATTAGCATTAAAAATTTTGAATGAGAAGCAAAAAAATTTATACACGCCATCATTCGATGGGTTTGCAGCAATGATTTCTGAATTAGATCTGTTGTTCACACCTGATACTTCAGCTATTCATATCGCTTCTGCGTTTAGTGTTCCTGTTTTTGGCTTATATGTTAACTATAAAACCGATGATATGATATGGTCACCATATAAATCAGATTTTGATTGCAACATTACAACTCAACCAACACTTGCCAAAGTAGAATATGATGAAGTAATTAAAAAATTCCAGCCATTTTTAGAAAAGCATTTAATATGAAAAAAGAAATTCCAAAATGTAAAAAGTTCTCTGGTTATAAACCTTGCTATCCAGACCACAATTGCTGGGAGAATGGTTGTAAAGATATGATATCGGTCGGTACCAAAATTTTAATTATTAACCTTGATGCAATGGGCGACATTTTGATGACAACCGCTCAACTTAAAGCAATAAAAAGAAAGTTTCCTGAATCAACAATTTGGTGGATTACGCTTCCAATCACTGCTCCCCTGCTTTTTAATATTCCATTTGTTGATAAAGTTTTTCCATATAATTTCGAATCCATATCTATTCTTTCTCAAATGGAATTTGATATTGTAATGAATGTTGATAAATCTCAGCGTTCTGGTGCACTTGCTAATTCTGTAAAAGCTAAAGCTAAGCTTGGATTTGGAATAAATGAAGACGGAAAAATTATTCCTTTTAATGAAGGTGCTGAATATAATTATCAGTTAGGAATGGATGATAATCTAAAATTTAAATTGAATAAAAGAACAGGGCAGGAATATTTGGCGGAAACTTTTGAACTTGACTACAAGCGCGATGATTATGTTTTTTATTTTGATGAGGAAGAAGTAAAATTCATAGAGGAATACAAGACGTCGGTTGGAATTGATAAAAATGATTTTGTGGTTGGATTTAACACCGGTTGTTCCCTCCTTTACCCAAATAAAAAGATGACAATTCAACAACATATTTCACTAATTGAAAACTTACTTTCTTACAATAAAATTAAAATCGTTTTACTTGGCGGACCCGAAGATGAAAAACGAAATGCTGAGATATATTCGCGGTTTGAAGGAAGAATTATTAATACACCAACAAATTTGGGAATTAGAAAAGGTGCTTGTTTCGAAAATTTAGCTGATGTTGTTATCACAGGAGATTCATTTGGAATGCATCTGGCAATTGCATTAAAAAAATATGTGATTGTTTGGTTTGGAGTTAGCTGCTGGGCTGAAATTGATTTATATAATCGTGGTATAAAACTTTATAATGAGGATTTGTTTTGCTCACCTTGCTGGAAAAAGAAATGTCCTTATAATCTTGAATGTATCCAAATGATTGATTTGAAAAAAATTGAAGAAGAAGTTCTAAATTATTCCAATAAGAAATTGCTAAACAAAATCCAGTAAACTTTATTTGATTTAGAAATTTGAACTTTCCATTGAAGAATGAGATTAAACAACTTCAACATATTAAGCTGGGCAAAAAAAATTGGCAGACCGCTGATTTTAGATGGCGCGATGGGAAGTTTATTACAGCAAAAAGGATTTTTATCAAATGATCCACTCTGGGCTAGTCTTGCTAATGTTGAACATCCTGAAGCAGTTCGTCGGATTCATAAAGAATATATTGATTCAGGGGCTGACATAATTACTACCAACACGTTTAGAACAAATCCTGCTGCAGTGTCAAAATCTAAAAAAAGTTTTACTCCCCAAAATTTAGTGGAAGCCAGTGTTCAAATTGCTAAAGAAGTAAAAGGTAACTTGCCAATTTTAATGGCAGGTTCCAATGCACCAGCGGAAGATTGTTACCAAATTGAAAGAACAATTCCTATTCTTGAACTTCAGGAAAATCATCAACAACATATTTCATTGTTGAAAGAGTTTGGTGGCGATTTTATTCTAAACGAAACACAAAGTCATTTTGATGAAATAAAAATCATCTGTGAAATTTGCAGTAAGAATCAAATTGATTTTATCTTGAGCCTTTTCTTTACAAATGATTTCAAATTACTTTCTGGTGAAGATATATTTTCTACAATTGAATTTATAACTACTTATAAACCGCTAGCGATTGGTTTTAATTGCATTACACCAAAAATCTTTCTGCAAATTGTTGATAAAATTCCTGATAATATTAATTGGGGCTTTTACTTAAATTGCGGCAGCGGAAATTATGAAGACGAACAAATTGTTTGTGGAGTTAATGAATTGGAATATCTGGAAGTTGTAAAAAAACTTCTCCCATTCAAACCAAGTTTTGTTGGCTCCTGTTGTGGCTCTAATCCAAATCATACTAAACTTATAAAGAATTACTTTGATGAATTACGTGGAAATTAAAGCTCCTGCCAAAATTAATTTTGGTTTGTTTGTAACCTCAAAACGATCAGATGGCTTTCATAACATTGAAACTATTTTTTATCCCATAAATGATCTGTATGACGAATTGTTTTTTACGAAAGCTGATAGATTTGAATTCATATCAAATGATAAAGAATTGGAGAACAAGCATAATCTTATCATTAAAGCTAAAGAAATATTAGAAACAGAAGCTAAAAAGATTTTTAATGTTAAAATTGAATTGAATAAAAAAATTCCGATTGGAGCAGGTTTAGGAGGTGGCAGTTCTGATGCAGCGGCAACTTTACTTTCCTTAAATGAAATGTTCAAACTAAATTTTGAATTAGAAACACTGAGGAAATTTGCACTTGAATTGGGTTCCGATGTTCCATTTTTTATCAAACCTAAACCGTCATTTGCAGAAGGGCGTGGTGAAAAATTGTCTGTTATCGATTTTGAAATTTCTTCAGCAATTCTTTTAGTAAATCCTGGAATACACATTTCAACCAAAGAAGCTTATGGGAATATCCATTCTAAGCTTGCAGGATTCAATTTAGGCAAGATCAATAAGTCTCAGATTTCTGATCCAGGATTCTTAATTAAAAACGTTAAAAATGATTTTGAAGATTACGTTTTTAATTTCTATCCGGAAGTTGAAAATATAAAAGAAATTCTATATCAATCGCGTGCTAATTTTTCAATTATGACTGGAAGTGGTTCAACAGTATTCGGATTGTTCAACAATTTACAAGATGCAATGCTGGCTAAAGAAAAATTCCCATCACATTATTTTACATTTATTAGTTATTCTGAAGATTAAATTAGGTAAGCGCTGTTATCGAAGTGATTCCGAATTGATTAATTTATTCATATCATTTTTATAAACAGCATATTGAAATCCACCGCTAACCGAGTAACCGCCGATTTCACCATTCTTATTTAATGCAATAAATCCAACTTGACTATCAAAATTCTTTACTTTCTTGATAATTCTTTCACAAGCAATTTTGCAAGCTTCCATCGGAGATTTTCCATTCCTCATACTTTCAACAACCAAAAAACTTCCAACCGTTTTAATAACTGCTTCACCTAAACCGGTTGCTGCTGCTCCACCAATATCGTTATCAATATAAAGTCCTGCACCAATAATTGGTGAGTCCCCCACTCTTCCATGATATTTAAATGCTAATCCACTTGTTGTACAAGCACCGGATAAATTCCCGTTTTTATCTAAGGCTATCATTCCAATGGTATCGTGATTATCCTTATTTGTTTTAAATGGTTTGTATTTATTTTCTTGTAACCATTTTAGCCACTCAGCTTTGGATTCCTTGGTGAGAAGATTTTGTTTCTTAAATCCATTAGCCAAAGCGAATTGTAAAGCTCCATCACCAACCAGCATAACGTGTGGAGTTTTTTCC
This sequence comes from Ignavibacteriales bacterium, assembly GCA_026390815.1. NCBI lineage: Bacteria > Pseudomonadati > Ignavibacteriota > Ignavibacteria > Ignavibacteriales > Ignavibacteriales bacterium. The sequence continues at coordinate 71,497 of JAPLFH010000005.1, forward strand.
ATCACCAACCTGGCTACGGAAATTGGATGCATAATATTTTCAAGACAAGCAACCGAACCTGCATTCCCTTCTTCATCCATTATACAAGCATCAAGAGTAACATGACCATCCCGATCTGGAAAACCACCATATCCAACACTGGTTATTTTCGGATCAGCTTCTGTTACCATCACTCCTTTTTCAACAGCGTCCAGAGCTCTTCCTCTTTTACTTATAACTTTCCAGGCTTCTTGGTTAGCGGCAAGCCCATGTTGCCACGTGGATATTATTACTGGTTTTTCAAATTCTAAATTCTTTGAAAAGGAGCCAGCAATTATTTCTTTACTTCTTGATTTCCCTAAATTAATTCCAGTAGCAATTCCTGCTGTGGCAATCAATGAATTAAATATAAATTTTCGTCGCGTATTCAAGTTAAATTTTTTATTATTCAAAAAAATCGGGTTCGGGTTCTTTAACAATATTTTTTATGATTTTGTCTGTTAAAGTTGTTGTGGATACTTTATTAAACAAATCGTCAATAATCACTTTACTTCTAAATTTAAACCAATTATTATATAAAACATCAAACAAAACTGTATTCCAATTTTCATTTGTAAAACTATTATAAAACATTGGTGATTTCATTTTTTGATTAAACTGTTTTTCTCTATCTATAGGAATGAGCATTACTTTTTTTATTTCGTTGGAAACGTTAGATCCACGTTGTAATGCGCTCGTCATTGAGGTAGTGCATTCTACTTCAAATAGGTACTCAATCTTATTGTCTCGAATCCACAATAAATCCACATCGTCAACAATATCTGGATTCTGGATATTTTCCAGCTTGAAAATAGTTTGATAATTAACATATTGATTCAACTTGCCGGTTTTTTTTAAGTGAACAGAATCTATTTGATGATTTTGCTCATTCTTGCCAATATAAATTGAATAACCAGCTTCCTGTCCAATTTCGGCTAAGATGGCTAACACGGAAGTATGTTCTTTCTCAACCACTCCAGGTTTGAATCCAGGTTTTATTAACCAATATCCTTGTTGCATTGGCTTAGCGTATACTTCTAATGCTTCCTTTATACTTGTTTGATCTGAAGTTAAGGAATTCGGGAATGAAATACTTACAGCTTCCCAAATATCTGTGAAAGTTACTTTCCCTTTCTGCTGTAATTTTGCCAAAACAGTTTTTTCAACTCTATCAGTTAACGGTATTTTTTCAAGGTGAGGAACAAGCTTAGGATTTTTAAACCACCAGAGCTTACCAGTAGCTTGCCCCATTTTAGCATTTACTAAAATAAAAGTATCATCTATTTTTTTTTCAAGAACAGTTTTAATATCCGAACCGGTATTAAGTTCAGAGAAAAAACCTCTCTTTGCAAGTTCAGGATCAATTGCATTAATAATAATAGTATACGGAGTTGGTTCGCCACGTTCTGCAAGAATTTTTATTGTAGTATCTATGACTATTTTTTCAAATCTTAACTCATCAATAGATTCAGATTCACTCTCTCTTTCACGTAAAACAGGTTTATAAAATCTTAAATAGAAATCGCCCTGAGCAGATCCAAATGGTTGCAGCAACGATTTTGCCGATGGTCTTGCTAATTCTTGATGATGTATTTTTTGCAGCTCAAACCCAGCTAAAACAGATGCCCGAATGGTTGCGTTCCTTACTTTAAAAGTTGGGTTATGAAAAGTAACCGTAACATAGTTTTCTGGTTTTAATACATCATACATTCTTTCAAAACTATTTCTAAGTAACGAATGATATACTTCAAAATTTTTATCTTGCCTTTCACTGTGAATTATTTCGTCTAAGGCAATTTTTTCTAAATAACCTTTATCCATTTTTAACCAGGTAATCCATAAGTAGGAAAGTTCTCCGTATTGGATTGATGAATCATAAGGTGGGTCAGTAAATATGTAATCGACACAACCACTTTCAAAATATTGTTCGGACATTTCCTTCATTAAATCAATGCAGGAACCACAATAAATAAAAATATCTGAGTCACCATCAATTACTTCCTGGAAGCGATTAGCGAATTTGATATTCTTAAAATACTTGTTTGATTCTTCTTTAGCTTTTACTAAACCCTGGTGCCCCCATATTGCACTTTCAAATTTATACCAAACATTTTGTTCCATATAAGGTCCTGAAGGGTACCAATAACTATGCTGTGTCCATGCAGAACTAAATGGTGTAAAATGTCCGGCTTCTGATATTGGATTCATACGTGAACAAAGGTGGACCATCGAGGAAAAAGCAATCTTTAAAAAATCTCTCAATACTTTGTCACTTTCGTTTTCAATAGCAACCATTAAAATTGCAAGAGCATAAAGATTTCTTTTAGTGAAAAGTTGGTCGATAGATTCATATTGTTGTTTTTCTTTAAATGGTTTACCGTTTGTATGGTATAATCGATTATCAGGATACCACTCTTTTATCTTATGTCGGTCAATCTTTCTAATTATCTCTAAATCAAAATCAATTAGCTTTGTATTTTCCCTTCTTTCATCATTGCAATCAGGACAATTCTTATATCGTATTTCTTTATACTTGTCCTTTTCCAAAATTGCGCAATCAAAAAATATTTCGGATCCACAGTTCCTGCATTCTGTTTTATATAATTTTAGAATTTTATCTTTAACTTGTTTTTCAATTCGTTCATACGCAGCTTTTAGTTTTGGTGCATCTAATTGTTTGATAGTAAGACGTATTAACTCAGTTGCAATTGGTGAAATATCTGCGGTTATAACCTTCCGTCCTCTTTTTAATGCTTCAATAGCAGTAACGCCGCTGCCTCCAAAAGGATCTAAAACAATTCCATTCGGTGGACAATAAGTTTCAATAAATTCACCTACAACATTCCAGGTTTTTCTTGACCAATATTTGTGGAAATTATACATCGGTGTGTGTGCTTGCGGAGGTATTTGTCTATTAAGGTGTTTGATGCCACTTATTTTTAATTGTGGTACTAATTGTTCAAATTCTTTCTTCTTAATATTCATTCTGATTCAATATGCCTTAATATTCTTTTAGTCAGTTCAAACATGGCAGCCAACTGCGTAGCTTTAATTGGTCCAATTCCTTCTATTTCCATAAGCTCTTTCAAAGTCTTACCAGAAATATTATAAATATTTCCATATTTATCCAAAATTCTTTCTGCAATTTTTTCTGCAGTAAGGTTTTTAGTTCCAGCATTTATTATTATTGTTAAAAGTTCCTTCTCTGAACATGCTGATGGACCAAGTCTTCTAAACTTGCCACCCGGATGAAAATATTTTTTTTCCATATAAATATTAATCTAAAACTGAAAATAGATAAATGGCTGTAAGTCTGCTGACCTAACCTGAATAGCCAACCATATAAAGAAAGCTAATATAATTGCTTTTCCAATCAACGGGGTTTTTGAAATAAGTTCAACCGTTTTCAGCTCAACTTTTGCAGGAAGAAAATGTAGAATGAATCCACCTAAAATTAGCGCGCTGATTACAGGATAACCTTGAATAAATTGAACGAAAACCTCTTCGTGAAAGAAATTTATTATCTGGCTAAAAACATCTAATGCGCTCTGGATTGACACTGCTCTGAAAAATACCCAGGCGAATGCAATCAAGTTGAAAGTTATAAATACTTGAATGACATGAAGAATTTTTGTATTAGAGAGCCCAAGCTTTTTCCAGATGAAAGTTCTGGGATTCCTTGTGAAGAATGAAACCGCCATTAATAATCCGTGAATCGTTCCCCAAACAATAAACGTCCAGTTGGCACCATGCCAAAGCCCGCAGGCTACAAATGTAATCAGGATAGCTAAAGCGTTTCCCAAAAGACGAAGATTTCTTAAGCTAAATTGCAATGGTTTGAAAATATAATCAAGCAGCCAGGATGAAAGTGAAATATGCCATCTCCTCCAGAACTCAGCCACACTCGAAGCTTTGTATGGTGAATTAAAATTGTCCATCAATTTGAATCCAAGTAAAAGAGCAAGTCCAATTGCGATATCAGAATAGCCGGAAAAATCGCAGTAGATTTGCAACGCATAACCATAAGTTGCCATTAAATTTTCTACACCAGTAAAACGAAGCGGTTCATCCATTACGCGATCAACAAAATTCAGGCTGATGTAATCGGCAATAACTGCTTTCTTAAATAATCCAGAGCAGATTAAAAAAATTGCTTTTCCAATATCCTCCCGGCTTATAAAAACTTCTTTATTAATCTGTGGAAGAAATTTCTCAGCACGGTCAATTGGTCCTGCAAGAAGGTTTGGAAAGAATGAAACAAAAAGCGCAAAATTAAGGAAGTTAGTTTCTGGCTCAATCTTTTCAAGATAAAGATCAAAAATGTAATTAAGTGATTTGAATGTATAGAAAGAAATTCCAATTGGAACTAAAATATCCAGTGCATCAATATTTTTAGAGGATAGATCGTTAATGACCTGGATAAAGAAATTTGTATACTTGAAATAGCCAAGTAAAAAAAGATTTACAATAACAGCCAGGATTAATATCAATCTACGCTTTAAAGTATCGCTGAATAGAAAAAGCCATTTACCAAGCAGGAAGTTTACTACGGCTGTACCGATAAGCAACAGGAAAAACAATCCGCTGATTTTATAATAAAAAAAGAGTGAAAAGAGAAGTAGAAAAACTACTCGTAAATTTTTGTTCTTCCGTATCAAAACGAAAATTAGAAGAACAAATGAAAAAAGGAACAAGAACAATCCGGTAGTAAATAGAAGCGGATCCTTTGGATTGTATACAAAAAGATTTAGGAATTTGCTGATATCGAAATTGAATAACATTTTATCAACCCAACATGATTAAAAAATTTATTTTTGTAGTTTAGCATCAAGCAATTTTTGCAGATCGCCAACATTTTTCAGTTTCAGCACTTCAAGATTTTTGAAGCGAACATTAAAATGCTTTTCCACCGCAACAATAACATTTATGTGGTTCAAGGAATCCCATCCAGGAACTTGTGGTGCCATAGTTTCATCTGTAAAATCCCATTCATCCAGCTTAAGCGCCGTAAGAATTACTTTCTTTAGTTCTTCAGATATCATCTTAACTCCATTTTATTTCTTCTGCGTTTTCTAAAATTCTTTCTTTGTTTGCTTTTCTACTTGGTTTACCCGCCGAGCTTTTTATCAACCAGCGAGGTGGAACAAAGTAAACATTTCTTATTGAAACATCGATTGCCATTCCAGCTTTAATAACTTCCAGTTTTAATTTTTTCTGTTCAGCAGCATTACTTTTATTTGTTTCAGCTATAACAGAAATCTGTTCGCTTCCCATCTCGGTATCTTCTTCACCAAATGCTATTACTCTGCCAGGAATAATTCCTTCAACTTTACTAACTACATCTTCAATATCTTCCGGATAGATATTATTTCCTGCAACGATAATGATATCCTTCTTCCTTCCAATGATGTAAAATTCATCTCCATTTTGGAAACCGTAATCTCCGCTGTAATACCAGCCATTCTGTAAAACTTCAGCGGTTTTATCCGGATAATTACGGTAGCCATCAAACATAGAAACTGATTTAATGGCAATCTCGCCAATGATTCCTTCATCAACTTCATTCCGAGTTTCATCTACAATTCTAACTTCGCAACCTTTAATTGTTTTGCCGGAAGAAACACATATCCTTGCGTTTTCACCATTTTTTGAAATTTTTATTTTACCTTTTGCTAATTCAATTCTGTCAACAGGAAGCAGTGCGGGTTCAACATCCGGGGGAGTTTGTGTAACAGCATAAGTAGTTTCAGCCATTGCATAGCAAGATGAAAGTGCTTGTGGTTTCAATCCATATTGTTGAAATCTTTTTATAAATTTTTGATGACTTTCATAACGAACAGGTTCACTACAATTTATTATCAACCGCCAGCTCTCCAACGATATTCCTTCCAGATCTTCATCAAGAATTTTATCTGCCATTAGGTTGTAAGCAAAATTTGGAAGCCAGGAAACTGTTCCCTTTTCTTTCGAAATTGCCTCAAGTAAAAGCGAGGGAATAAGAACCCACTCAAAAGTATCAATCTGGATTGTTGGAATTCCAAATGCAAGCGGAAGATGGAATGCTGCAATCAAACCCATATCGTGGTAAAGCGGAAGCCAGCTAACAATTTTATCTTCATCATTTAATTTAATTGATTCGCAATAATACTCAACATGCTGAAGAACTGCCTGGTGAGAAAGCAAAACTGGTTTTTGTAATCCAGTTGTTCCGGAAGAATGCTGAAGCAGAAATGGATCAGTGCTTTTAATTGATTGATGAACTTCTAATATTTTTTTATGATTTTCACCTTCCAGTTTTCTTTCTCTATTCCATTCAAGCGGAAAAAATAAACCTTTTATTGTGCTGTTTTCTTTTTCAACTAAAGGGCGAATCATCGGTTCCAGTTCAATCTCAGTTAAAATGAAATCAAGACCAGACCGTTGAGACATTCCTTCAATTCCCTGCCTGAATTTATCCGGATGTAAACGGGGATTTGGATAAGCAAGTATAGCCGGGATGGCTCCAACATTATCTATGGCAAGGTACAAAGGATACAAGTATTTATTGTGCCGGATAATTATAGCGCAAACATCACCACGTTTAATTCCATTTTCCAACAGACTTATTGAAAGACTTTCGGCTGTTTTAATTAAATTTGAAAAAGTCCAGCGGAATGGTTCTTCACCGGCAACCCAATGGATAATTGCATCCCGATCTGGGTTTTTATCTGCATTCCTGCACCACCTATCCCAAACGATTTCATTCCGGTTATTAATTTCATTATACATTTTGTAAATCCCTAAAAATTATTAATTATCTGCCCTGATATCTGAAAGCAAATCTAATTTTCTTATTACCAGGTTACCAATTTTAATATCAGATGATTGGAAGGAAATAAGGAATAAGATTAGAATAGCAATGGCAATAATAATTACCGGCTGATGAACTTTGTTGTTTTCAATCATTATATATTTATCAGATTGTTAATAATTAAATGCCGAGCATCTTTAAAACTTTTTCTAATTCCTGCCCCCAAATTTTATAACCGCGCCAGGTTAAATGAACTCCGTCATAAGTAAATTCGTCTTTAAGGAATTTTCCATCGATCAATTTTGAATTAAGATCCAGGTACAAAATTTTATTTTTAATTGCATATTCCTGCAATAACTTATTCAGCTTTTCTACGTCTAGATTTTTTGTAGACGCATCATGCCATTTTGTTGAAACGTAAAGTGTAGATTGAATTACCGGAACAATTTTTTTTGATCTTAAAGTATCAATCAGCTTAATATAATTTTTATAAATATCATCAAGAGAGAAACCGCCATAGATATCATTGATTCCACCCATAATAAAACAAACACGGGGATGCAGGCGAAAGATATAATCAATACGCGCTAAATATCCCACCAGGTTATCACTTGGAATTCCTCGGTCAACTACATCACTTCTGCCAAGCAATTCATTCCAACTGCATCCATGTGTAATTGAATTACCGAACATAACTATTGAGGCATGTTTGGTTTTATAAGTCTCCCACATTCCTAATTGCAGGTCGTAGAGTTTATTTATTTTGTACAGAAGCGTGTCTTCTGAAATATCACTATTGTTTTTAGAAATTAATTTTGATTGGAGGGAACAAAAAATAATGATAAAGATTAAGATGATTTTTTTCATGCGTATATAAAAGTTAGAAAATTATTGTGGGAATATTACCATAATATTGGTTAACAATCAAAGGATTTTCTTAAGGAATTTTTATGGAATGTACAAGTTGAATTCTAAAAACTGTGTCTTCATAGCAGTGCGGTTTAATTTATCGCAAAGTCATAAAGACACAGTATAATTTTTTATTTGCAGTGTTTTTTACAAATTATATTTATCCAAAAAATGTTGCTGCAACCTGGAACAACTTATCATCAACTGTTTTTAATTCACTTGTAGCATCAGCAAGAGGAACAGCAACAATATCATTTCCTCTTAATGAAGCCATCATACCAAATTGTTTTGAATCAATCAACTCGGCAGCAAACACACCAAATCTTGTTGCAAGAACTCTGTCCGACGCAGTTGGAGAGCCGCCTCTCTGGATATGACCTAAGATTGTAGCTCTTGTTTCAAAGCCTGTTCTCTTTTCAATTTCCGCAGCTAATAGGTTACCTATTCCACCTAATCGTACGTGACCGAATGAGTCTCTTTCCATACTGCTTAAAACAAACGAACCATCTTTATCACTATCATCTGTAGTATCCCATTTAGCTCCTTCAGACACAACTACAATACTGAACAATTTCCCTCTTGAGTGTCTCTTCTGAATAAGATCGCAAACATCGTGGATTTTAAAAGGCTTTTCTGGAATAAGAATTACATCAGCCCCACCAGCTAAACCAGAGTAAAGAGCAATCCATCCAGCATGCCTTCCCATAACTTCAACTATCATAACACGATTATGTGATTCTGCGGTTGTATGTAATCGGTCAATAGCTTCCATAGCTATATTAATTGCGGTATCAAATCCAAATGTAAAATCTGTTGCATTTAAATCGTTATCGATTGTTTTGGGAACGCCAACAACGTTTACACCTGCTTTGTATAATTTTGTTGCTACACCGAGTGTATCTTCTCCACCAATTGCAACCAGAGCATCAACACCATTGTCTTTAAGATTTTTAATAACTCTTGCTTCACCTTCTGGAATTTTGTACAAGTTTGTGCGGGAAGAACGAAGAATTGTTCCACCACGATGTAAAATTCCAGAGACTGCTTCTAAATCCAGATTGACAATTTTATTTTCGAGCAACCCCCTCCAACCTTCCGTATAACCAATTACTTCATGTCCATTAAGAATTGATTTTCGAACAACTGCACGAATGACAGGATTCAAACCAGGGCAATCTCCGCCACCAGTTAACATGCCTATTTTCATTTTGTTCTCCTATAATAATTTGAAATTATAAACTAATAAACTTTATTTTGTTAAAACAATTTTCATTGTTTCAGTATAATTGTTTTGACTAATGCTGCACAAGTAAATTCCGCTTGCAAGTCCATCCGAATTAAAATCTAAATAATTCAATCCAGTTTTACCAATTTTATTAATAGTAAATATTTTTTCTCCAACTATATTAAAAATTTGCAGAGTATAAAGATTGCTGGAATTTAAATTAAACGAAATCCTTGTTTGGTTATTAAAAGGATTTGGAAAATTTTTAAGATTAAAATTATGGTTTATTTTTTCGGCTGGACTTTTTTTTTCCTCAATGCCGGTTGAAGCGTCAGGTGATAGTTTTCTGTTAAGTGATATTAAAATTCCATCAGCACTTAAACTTTTACCATACTCCAAGCCATTGTTTGTTAAGCGAACAGTAAGATTTTTACCTTTTGCCAAATAAAAATCACCAAGTTTATACCAACGCCGGTTATTAACATTTGTCTGATCAACATAAATAATTTTTTCGTTTCTATTCGAATCAAAAACTGTATACTCAGCATTAGATGAACGGTTGACCGCCTGAACAACGAAAACATAGATTTCATAATTTCCTTCCACAGGTACATCACAATAGTAATTAATTGAGGAAGGATCAGATGAAAATGAATAAATAGAAGGACCATTTAATCCGGATAAAGAGCTTTGTGTCCAGCTTCCAGTTCTTTTAGCATTAATTGTATCACTAACAGGAATTATCTGATAATATTCACGCCAGTCCTTAGCTTTAAATGGTAGATACACTTTGGAAGAATAAGCACCATTCTTTAACCAGGTAAAAAGATTATTGTTTTTTAAATCAGAATAATACCAAATTGAATTCCCAAGGAAACCTTTCGATTTTGTAAGATCAAAAAATTGTTGGATAGTTTCCTTAGAAAGAACATTTCCATTTGGAGCAACTGCAATTGCCGGAAAGATTCTTGATTTATCATTTATTTTAGTCGAAACATAATCCAGAATATTTCCTAACGATTGAGGAGAAGTTACATATGATTGAACCTGAACATTATCTACAGCTAAGTTATTAACCCACCAAAACCAATCCTGGCAAAAAGAATAATAAGAAGTGTATTCAGTCCCATATAAACTTGGGGCATTAGAAACATTAACATGGCGGTTAACCGCTTTGATGCTGTCATAACATGCTTTCATAAATAAATTCAATTTATCAGCCCGCCATTTTAACCAGGTTGGATCCGAAGAGTTGTTAGGAGGTGACGAACTGTTATGTTCAATTTTATAAAGACTATCAGTGTAGGAATCGTATCCATAATCTACCGAAGCATATCGAATTCTGTCCAACTCAATTCCATCTATATCATACTTATCTCCAACTTCTTTAGCAAGTGAAATTAGAAATTGTTGCACTTGCGGATGAGTGTGAATCATCCAGTAAAAATTGCTATTATCTTTTTCACTGCCATCTAATTTTTTTGCAACCCAATCCGGATGGATTTTAAAGATTGGTCCTTTTTCACCATTAGGTATATTGCCGGTCCACCCACCAACAAAACCATATTCAAACCAAGCCTCTACGTGCATACCACGTTTATGTCCCTCAGCAATAGCCTCAGCTAAAATATCTCTGCCATTATAGGTTGGGTCAATTTTGGAACCAGTTTCAGAATAGAAAATATCACTTTGCCATAATGGATAACCGCGGCTCCACGCATTAACGTAAATGACATTAAAATTTGCGGCTGCTAAGCTATCAATTGCCTGGGCAAGATTTTCTTTGGAAAAAAATACATCCCTTGCAATCCAGGTAGCTCGTAATTCCTGTGGAAGTGTTTTAGTATAACTAATAAGAATTATTAAAATGACAAACAGTTTCTTCATTCTTTACTTATAAAATCTTAAGCTTTGCAAATTTTACCAATAATTGTTTATTCCCAACATCTTCAAAATTAACATTAACACGCTGCATATCTCCAACACCAGTTACTGCAACTACTTTTCCATATCCGAAAGTATCGTGCTGAACTTTACTACCAACTCTAATAGATTTGTGTTCCTGGTTGAAGTCATAATCTTCATCCTGGTACATTTCATCTACTGCCATACCTTTTTTAGTTTTTCTTCCGGATTTCCTATTGCCTGCACCATTCAGTTCTATGCAAGTGGCAGGATCTATTTCATCAATAAACCGGGATTTACTTTGATATGCTACTTCACCAAATCTGTATCTTGAACGGGCAAAAGTTATAAAAACTTTCTTTTGTGCACGTGTTAATGCAACATAGAATAAACGTCTTTCTTCTTCAATTCTTGAATCGGCATTAAATTTTGGTGCCAGCGGAAAAATATCTTCTTCCATTCCGGATATATATATTATAGGAAACTCTAATCCTTTGGAAGCATGAACCGTCATTAATGTTACACAATTTTTTTCATCTTCCATTTGATCAACGCTGGAAATTAAAGATACATCGGCAAGATATTCTTCAATACCAGAGCCAGGATAACTTTTTGAAAATTCGTTGACTGCATTTAAAAGTTCCTGAACATTTTCATAACGCTGCATTGATTCTTGAGAATTTTCTTCTTTGTAAATTCTTAATATTCCAAGTTCATCAATCAATGCACTGGTTAATTCAGCCAAAGACAATTTACTTTTCAGGTCGATGTATTTATCCAATAACATTTTAAATGATTTAACATTTTTCTGAATTCTTTCTTTCACTTCAATAACTTCAAAAATTCTGGTCATAGTATCAAATAGAGTTAAATTCAGTTTTCTTGCGAATGCTATCATACGGGTAATTGAAGTATTACCAATTCCGCGTTGAGGAAAATTCATTATTCTTAATAAGCTTTCTTCATCATTTTGATTGCAGAGAATTCGCAGATAAGCAACAATATCTTTAACTTCTTTTCGCTTATAAAATTCAACTCCGCCAATAATTTGATAAGGAATTCTTTCTCTTCGGAAGGATTCTTCTAGCGCACGGGATTGTGCATTTATACGGTAGAGGATAGCAAAATCCTTATACTGTAATTTCTTTTTAAATATTTCCTCTTTAATCAACTTAGTAATCTGATGACCTTCATCTTTTTCATCAGAACACCGGGCTAAAGTTACCTGCTCTCCATCATTGTTATTGGTCCAGAGCGTTTTAACTATTTGATCTTTATTATTTTTAATAATGGAATCAGCAGCAGCCAAAATAAATTTAGTTGATCTATAATTTTGTTCTAACCGGAATATTTTTGCTTTAAGAAAATCCTTTTCAAAATCTAGCATATTACGAATATCTGCACCGCGCCAGCCATAAATACTTTGTGCATCATCCCCAACCACGCAAATATTTCTTTTTGAATTAACAAGTAATTTCAGCAATTCGTATTGCGCACGGTTTGTATCCTGGTATTCATCAACTAAAATGTATGCAAACTTCTTTTTATATTTTTGAAGAATCTTATCATTAGAGTTAAACAACTCAATTGGTTTAAGGAGAAGATCATCAAAATCCATTGAGTTATTTTCAAAAAGTCGTTTATTATATTCAATAAAAATATCAGCAATTATTTTTTCATTTGGAGTTGAAGCAATATTATCTTTAAACTCTGCAGGAAAAATCATGTGATTTTTAAGATTGCTTATCTTATGCTGGATGAAGTTAGCAGATAAATTTTCAGCATTAATATTCAATTCCTGAATAATTGAACTAACAAGAGAAGAGGAATCTTCAGTATCGTAAATGGAAAAATTACTTTTATAATTAATTTTATCGGCTTCAATTCTTAAAATTTTAGCAAAGATGGAATGGAATGTTCCCATCCAAAGTCGGTTTGCGCTTGATCCAATTAACTCTTTAATCCGCTGCTTCATCTCGTTTGCAGCTTTATTAGTAAAAGTTAATGCAAGAATTGAGTCAGCCTCAAAACCTTTTTCAATTAGATAGGCAATCTTAAAAGTAAGGACTCTTGTTTTGCCGGATCCTGCACCAGCAACAATCATAGAAGGTCCTTCAAGATGCTCAACTGCCAGCTTTTGTTCAGGATTAAGTGATTTTAGAATATTCATAGATGTGGAACTACATTTTTTAGTGTGCAAATATACAAAAATGAGCCTGTAAATTCAATTAAGCGAAGTACTAAAGATTTTGTCTTGAAAATAAATGTGGGAAAAACACCTTTTTAGTAATATTTCAACAATAACTTTTATTTTTCAGTATCATTTTTTAAATGAAGATGACAATAGATTTTAAAAATTTCTGATTTGAGGTAATCAATTTTGAATTTAACAACGCCAGTTTAGAGTTTATTATTTTAATTATATGGCAAATTGTTGAAAATTAATAGAGTGGAATTCCAAGATTTATTTGGGCAGAAAGAAAAAGCCCACCTCCACTAATAAAATTTTCCCCGGATACATAAGAATTATTCGGTCCTAAAAAACTATTTTCTTTATTGTCATACATCTCTTTGATTATAAAGTTTGTATAACCAGCGGTGGTTTCCAGGCTAAGGTAATCACCTGAAATTTTATAAATAAATCCACAACCAATTGAAAAGCCGGTAGCTGACTTTCCATTTTTGTATTGCGTTTCAATATTTTTAGAAGACGAGGATGGTTGGCTTACATCCAAATCTGCACTGTGAAAAGTTACTTGAGCATCAACAATTTTAAGATCAAAAGAATTGGATAAGGAAACTCCTAAATCAACTCCAACACCCCAATAATTTAAATTCATAGAAAACTTATTCGATGTAATTAAAGCATCAACTTTATTAGAACTCTCATGTTCCTCTTTTAAGTATTGATAATAACCTTTTACCGAAACTAAAAGGTTTTTATAATTGAACCGGAAAATATTTGCACCTATTCTAAATCCAGAAGCGGCTTTGAATTTTTCTAACTGAGTTCCAGTGGAAGGATAATTTCCATTATTATTCATAAAATCGATAAAAGAATTTAATCCACCCGCATCGTACTTTTGGTAAGAATATCCGCCATAAAAGCCGCTAAGACCAAAACATCCAAATCCGCAGGTTTGTGCTTCTGTGTTTTTGGGAATGGAAATAATTAAAGAGATTGCCAGCATCAGCAAGGAACAATATATTTTATTTAGTTTCATACAATCTCATTTAATTTTATTTCTGAACGATTGAACCTTCGAGGTTCTAAAAACCTCGAAGGTTATCCAAACTTTTGAACTTTCGAGGATCCGATAACCTCGAAGGTTTTCATTTTACTTTGTCCCTTTCTCCAAATCGTGTCCGCCAATACCAAGCTCACTTTTCCTTAGCAAATATGCAAACAATAATCCGAAAAAACCAAGTGAAGAAAAAATCCACATTCCTAAGGTATAACCACCTGGATTTGCTGCACTTGCTTTACCAAAATCGTTGGCAAATCCAATTATCAAATTAAAAGCGAATAGCCCAATATTTTGAATCATAGTCATTAAACCGTAGGCAGTTCCAAGTTTTTCTTGCCTTACAATCAATGCAACTGAGGGCCACATAACCGCAGGAATTAAAGAGAAAGCTATTCCCATGATTGACATAGGAATAATTAAATACATTGGAATGCTTGAATGAATATCAAAGAAATCAAGATTGATATTTAACGAACCGCTGAACCCAAGCGGAGTTGCAATATCAATTTTGTAAGCCATCATTAAATAAACCGGAATAATTAACAATGATCCAATCATCATTAAGAGAGATCGTTTTCCAATTCTATCTGATAGCAGCCCAAAAAGAGGTGTAAAAAACATCGCTGCAAGTGTTAGCATACTGGAAAGATTTCCGCCAACCTCTCTTGTTGTTCCGTGTGCTTCCTGGAAAAATTTAACAGCAAAAGTCTGGAATGGAAACATAGCAGAGTAAAAAGTAACACATAGTGCAGTGATGAACCAAAAAGATTTTCCGAAATTGAACAGCTCTTTTAAAACAACCTTATCCTGTGCGCCTTCTTTAGGCAGATCATATTTTTTGCTTGCATAGGCATCAAAGAAATAATAAACACCGATGCAAACCAAAGCAAAAACACCAGACGCTACAGTAATTAATAATGGTGTTTGCCAGTAATTATAGTAATCTTTTCCCCACGATGGAGCGTTTAATGCTATGAAGGAACCAAGGCGTGCGACAGTTAAATTAAGTCCGAATGCAAATGATAATTCTTTTCCTTTAAACCACCTCGCAATAATTGTTGTTATAGCAACTATCATCGATTCAGCACCCAAACCAAAAATCAATCTGCCAGCGGACATGGTATAAATGTTTCCCCAAATAGCAGTTAGTGCCGAACCGAGCATAACCAGGAAAGTGAAAATGAATACTGATTTTCTTGTTCCAATTTTATCAATGATTATTCCACCCACTAAAACCATTATTATATTTGGAAAACTATAAATGGCATTCAATAATCCAATGTTTGAATCTGAATAACCAAGCTGCTGTTTAAGCACATCTGCCAGCGGACTTATGCTATCATAGATATAATAATTACCAAACATTGCCAGACTGATGAATAGCAGTATTGTCCATCGCATTAAAGTAGATGGCGGGGATTTTAGAGTATGAGTATTTTCCATTCTAAGTTTATTACTTAATTGTTATTTGGAATGAATTATAATTGTCTTAGTGCTTCTCTCAAAATATTTTTCAATTTAAAGGAAACACTAAGACATGAATAAAATTAATTTGCAGGAATGTTTTTAAGAACATTAACAAGCAATTCATAAAATGGTTGTACAGTATCAATCTTCAATTTTTCATCTGGTGAATGTACGCCAAACATTGTGGGTCCAAAAGAGATCATATCCATATCGGGATATTTTTCACTTATGATTCCACATTCCAATCCAGCATGAATTGCCTTTACTTCAGGTTCCTTTTTATACATATCTTCATAAACAGTTTTAAATACTTTTAGAATTGCGGAATGAACATTAGGTTTCCAGCCAGGATAACCATCACCCTCAACAACATCTGCTTCTGCCAGATGGAATACAGTGGAAACCATATTAACAATGTCCTGATTTTCTGATGCGACAGAACTTCTTTGGCTTGTTACAATATTAACATTTTTTCCATCTGTAGAAATTGTAGCAAGGTTAGTAGATGTTTCAACAAGTTCTGGAATATCTGGTGACATAGTAATTACACCATGCGGTAATGCATACAACGTATTTAACAATTTAATCTGCGTTTTTCCATTGATTACAGTTTTTGGTTTTTTAACTTTTTCCGCAATTACATTTAAGTTCGGTTCGTTTGTAAGCAGTTCTTCTTTTATTATTTTATTAAAGTTTTCAACATATTTCAGAAAATCTTTTCCAGCTTTTTTAGGAACCAATACAATTGCAAATGCTTCACGCGGAATTGCATTATGTTTATTTCCGCCTTCAATTTTGGATAGTTTAATTTTGAATTCTCGGGTTGCGTTCCATAAAAGTCTTGTTAATATTTTTATTGCATTTCCCCTGCCAGTATGAATTTCTAAACCAGAATGCCCGCCTTGTAATCCAGCAACTTTAATTTCATACGCGAGATAATTTTCCTGAACTGCCTGCGGTTTGAATGTAAATTTTGCCATCGTAGTTTTTCCACCGGAACAACCGATGAAAAAAGTACCTAATTCTTCTGAATCAAGATTTAAAAGAATAGTAGCCTTTAATGCATCAGTATCAAGATTAGTTGCACCAGTTAATCCAGTTTCTTCATCTAAAGTGAAAAGACATTCAATTGGACCATGCTCAAATGAATTATCTTCCAGCACGGCTAATGCAGAAGCTACACCAATGCCATTATCTGCACCAAGTGTTGTACCTTTCGCTTTAACCCACTCGCCGTCTATGTAAGGAATAATCGGATCGTTATCAAAATCGTGTTCAACATCTCTGTTCTTTTCACATACCATATCAATATGTCCCTGAAGAACAACTGTTTTCAAATTTTCTTTACCTGGTGTTGCTGGTTTACGTATGATAATATTCCCGAAACTGTCTTTGAAAGTTTCGAGGTTTAACTTTTTACCGACTGAAAAAATATACGCAGCAATTTTCTCTTCCTTTTTGGATGGACGAGGATAACTGCAAATCTCTTCAAAGTATTTCCAAACCAATTCTGGTTTAAGATTTCCTAAAACCTTTTCCATTTTAATCTCCTTTTTTTTTAAGTTCGTTAAACGAAATAAATCTAGATGTATACAATTGTGTTAAAAATTTTGTAAGTCTTTCATTTACTGGATTGATTTTTTCTCCAAATTTTTTTTTAAGTTCTTCGCCAATGGAAGCAACATTTTTCTCACCATCAATTTGCAGCCAAGTTTCGGATCCAAACTCATCCAGATTAATTTTAATAAACGAAGATTTCATTTTAGGAACAAGATATTTAACTACAAACTTATTAGTAAACTTTGGAAGTAATACTTTAACCGTACCATTTTCAGCAATTTCTTCTTTATATCGTTTGAAAGGTGTAAGATCTAAATAGTTAGCCTTTTCTAATTTTTTATTTCGCAATTTATTAAGAGCCATTTCTACCTATAAATTATTCTAACAAGTTTAATAGAAAAACATTTATTAAAAGCAAATCGGAGAAAAAGTAATTTACTCCTTCTCCGATCTAAACAATTTCTACCACTACAATCCAGAATTACATAACTGCTGTTGGTGGAGCAGGTTCATCTGGTTTGCCAGCATTTCTTAAAGGAATATAAATCAATACAGCGGTAATAATCAGCAATATCACAATGCTAATTTCAATTGGTGGAACTGTAAATATTCTATAAATATCAATTTCTGCAATCTTAAATGGTGCAAATGCCAAACCCGTTAATGCTTCGCCGGCAATAAAGCCTGCAGCTAACAGCACACCAACATTTTCAACTCTGGCTCTCTGAGCATCATTGTGATTTCTTTTCTTATTTAAAAGATCAACAGCACCTTTAAGTAAACCACCGATAAAAATTGCAAATGTAGTTTCCAATGGTAGATACATGCCAACACTTACAAGCATCGGACTTTTAACCTGCATTAGAATAAATGCAAGTCCCATTAACATTCCAACAATAATGAGTGGCCAGGACATTGCGCCACCAACAATTCCTTTTGAAAGCATTGCCATCAAACCGGCTTGCGGAGCAGATAATTTTGGACCGCCAAAACCACCTTCATAACCTTCTTTTAAACCTTGTGCAATATCTGCTTGGTTTAAAAAGACTAAAATATAAAACATAACCAATCCAGAAATTACCACTCCAATAATATCACCAATCTGCATTTTCCATGGTGTACCACCAAGAATGTGTCCGGCTTTCAAATCTTGTAACATTTCTCCGGCAACTGCCGCGGCTACACAAACGATTGCTGCAACACCAAGTACTGCCGCTACTCCGCCATGCGAAGCATCAACACCCATACTAACCATAATCAAGGCAGTAACTACCAGAGTAGTTAAAGTAAGTCCGCTAATTGGATTGTTGCTTGAACCCATAATTCCAACCAAATAGCCAGAGATTGCTGCAAAGAAAAATGCTAAAATAATCAATACCGTTGCCGCCACTATTGCCGGCAAAAAAGCAGTTTGAAAAATGAAATAGGTAATTAAAAATGTGGCAACTGCAACTGCTGCAATTCCCATTACCACGTATGAAAATTTAATATCCTTTTCTGTTCTGATGGTGTTAACTTCACTTCCACTTGCAGCTTTTTTTACATCACTTATTGATCTGCCGATACCGGTAATTAAACTTTTCCTCATCTTGAATAATGTATAACTGGCACCCATTAACATACCACCAATGGCGATTGGCTTAACAATATATTTCCAAATGGCATACATCTGAAAAACCGGATCGCTTACTTTTGTAGTAGCAGCTTGCAAGGAAAGTGATTTATCCGTTCCCATGATATATGAAGCCCATCCATTTATAAAATCCGGAGTAATGTATGGTCCGATGAAGTACATAATTAATGGAGTTAATAATCCCCACGCAAGTAAACCACCACTAAAATTTAAAGCGCCTAATTTTGGACCGATTATATATCCAACACCCATATATGCAGGACTAATTCCCGGTGAACTTAACAACACGCCACCTTGCACTGGAATTGTTGTACCTGTAATTGTTTGTTTAGTGAAGGTAATAAATTTTTCCCAAGTCTCTGCAAAGAATTTAAACTCGGCAAGAGCTTTAATAACAGCACCTCCAATCATTGCTCCAAAAAGGAATTGTGAACCAGTACCAGATGAACGACCAGCTTTGTGGATTTCTGCTGCAGCAACCGATTCTGGAAATGGAAGTTCTACATCTTCAACCATAACCCTGCGTAGTAATGCAACAAACATAATTCCAAGTATACCACCCGAAATTAAAATTAATGTTGCAGTAACATAATGCCAGGGTGTAAAGAATTCTTTCCAAATCCCGGAGATATAAAATGCAGGCAATGTAAAGATTGCACCCGCAGCAACAGATTCTCCGATGGATCCAACAGTTCTTGCAAAATTCTCTTCCAGAATAGAACCTTTAACTGATTTAAGAATTGCCATTCCGATTACGGCAGCAGGATAAGTAGCCGCTATCGTCATTCCAGCTTTTAACCCCAGGTATGCATTTGCAGCGCCTAAAACTACAGCCATTACCAAACCGATAATCAAAGCTCGGATAGTAAATTCTGCCATGTTATTTTCTGGTGAAACAAATGGTACAAACTTTTTCTGCTCAGCCATTTTTACTCCTACAGTAAGTGAGTTTGATTTTTATAAAAAAATTTGTCTGCAATATAAGTATGTTTTCTAAGGTGTTCAACCACTATTTTTAATAGTCTTTGGTTCTCAATCGTCGCCATCATCTTTCTTTGGTTTAAATATATTCTCCCTTCCCAGCCGTTCTTTTTTATCTATCCATTTGTCAATCTTCATAATTAACAAGCCAAACAGACCAAGTCCTATTAGAAGCAGGATGGTTACAGCAATAAATACAATCGAATAAAGACTCATAAAAATTCCCAATTAATATTTTTATTCTTTTTTAATACAAACTCATATATTCTTTTCAGAATTTCAGTTTTCTCATTCCAATATGGCAGATTGCAAAATCATATTTTACTGGGTCTATCGGATCATACTTTTTCAAATTTTGTGTAATTTCTTCTGCCATAATCCAGGAAACATTTTTACTTTTTGTAAGTTTTAATTCACGGCAAATCCTTGCTACGTGAGTATCCACCGGGATAATTAGTTTGTGTGTTGGAATTTCGCTCCACAAACCCAAATCTAATTCATCTTTTCTCACCATCCACCTGAGAAATAAATTCATTCTTTTACATGCGCTTCCTTTTAAAGGATCAGGGAACATAAATTTTATTCCAGATCGATAAGTGGAACCACCATTACATTTATCGCAAAGGTGCAATAGATTTTGTGAAAAGCAAGAAATAGTACTTTTAAGGTTTGATTCATCATCAAAATAATATAAAAGAAATAGATCTCTTAAAGTTGAATAGTTTGAATAGACTAAATTAAGAATTCCAAATAATGAAATAATATCTTCGCCAGAATAAAAGCGATGTTTTAGATTACTGAAATATTTTCCATCCTTTTTATTATTGAAATTCAATACAA
Source organism: Ignavibacteriales bacterium (assembly GCA_026390815.1). Taxonomy (NCBI): domain Bacteria; kingdom Pseudomonadati; phylum Ignavibacteriota; class Ignavibacteria; order Ignavibacteriales; species Ignavibacteriales bacterium. The sequence continues at coordinate 92,073 of JAPLFH010000005.1, forward strand.
AATTATATGGTTCGCCAGATAATATTTTTTCAATTTCACTTAAAATATTAATAATTTGTTTTACATTTCCATAGGCAAAAACGGAAGCAAGGAATCCGATTATTTCTATATCCTCAAACTTTGAATATTTGTGAAGGAACTCAAGCGGATCAGGAGATATTTTTTCTTTGCTAAAATATCTGTAATGATAATCCAGTTTTCGTTTTAGGGATAAACTCATTTTGTACGCATAATTTTTTGCAATTCCTGAATGGCTTCTTTAATGCCAACCACAACTGCTCTCGCAAGAATTGCGTGCCCGATGCTAACCTCATCAATTTCTTCAACTTGAATAAGTTGTTTTATATTAATGTAATTAAGTCCATGACCTGCATTTACACCAAGACCAAGTTTCTTAGCTTGTTTTGCTGCCATTCGAATTCGATCTAATTCATCAAACTGCTCTTCTTCAGTCGGAGCATTCGCAAAAACTCCAGTATGAATTTCAATCAGATCAGCTTTTATTTCTGCTGCTGCATTTATCTGATCGATATCTGGCTCAATAAAAAGTGATACCGGAATTTGTGCTTTGTGAAGGTCTTTGATTGCTGACGAAAGTTGATCAATATTGTCAATTACATTTATTCCACCTTCCGTGGTTAATTCCTGCCTTCGTTCCGGAACAATTGTAACAAGTTCTGGTTGTACATCGCAGGCAATTTTAATAATCTCCGGAACAGCAGCCATTTCCATATCAAGTTTGGTTGTGATTAATTCTCTTAACAGCCGAAGATCTCTTTCATTAATATGACGTCTATCTTCCCGAAGGTGAACAACAATACCATCAACACCTGCCTGCTCCGCAATTAAGGCAACGGTAACCGGATCAGGTTGAGTCTCTCCCCTTGCATTTCTAAGTGTTGCAACATGATCAACGTTCAGACATAATCTCATTTGAATCTCCTTCCTTCAATTAAAAAAGATTTTGATAAAAGAATTTATTCCTACTCCAAATTCGTTTGATTTATAACGAAGTGTAGATAGTAAATCCATATTAAAGATCAAACAAAAGTGAATCAGCACTCCATAAAGAAATGATCTGGTTCTGAGCGCTAAAATTCCAAGTAAAACTCCACCGATTATTGCACTAAAAGTTTCTAACGCTGGTTTTCCATTATGTAAAATAACAAAAGGAATCATCTGAATAAAGATGGCGTAGTATCCAAACTTTGATTCAAGACCAAAAAGCATATAACCGCGCCAGATAAACTCCCAGGAAAAAATATAGATGAATAGGAGAAATTCGAATATTAAAAAAACAGTCCAACTTTCCCTGGCTTCTGAAAGATAAGGATAAGTTATATAAAAAGATTTTGTGGATGAGACAAACCAAACAACTATAAACATTATTAAAATAATTATTGCTGATAACTTAAAACCGAATCCAATTTCTCCAAACTTCAAACCATAATCAGCAATCTTTTCTTTGAAAATAAACAAGATGATTAATATTGGAAGTATAAAAAAGGAAATGGTATCACCTAAAAACCAATATGCATACTCAATTAAGTCAACTTTTGGGTTATCAGAAAAGTATTGGTATAAGTTAAATCTAAAATATTTTCTGGAAGTATAATACCAGGATATTGTTTGTAAAATTGCTATTGAGATAAATAGAATTACTATTTTCTTATCAAGTTCTTTTACTTTTCGAATTTCAGCTAAAAGTTTGTCCTTCATAATGTTTCTTTCTACAAATAATAATCTTGGTAATTAAGATACATTTTTTCCAATTCCGCTCAAAATCGCAAGATTTTAACAAGAATTATTTTTATTATTTTCAAATCTCATTAAAAATGTTGAAAAATAGTTGCAACTTTTCTATATTAGCACTTGTTAAAACAGAGTGCTAACAAAATTTTCTAAAATGAATTTCTAAACTAAATAAGGAGGATTAAATATGGCAAAGCTCAAGATTCAACCTCTCGGTGATCGTGTAATTGTAAAAGCTGCTGAGGCTGAAGAAAAAACAAAAGGCGGAATTATACTGCCAGATACTGCAAAAGAAAAACCAATTGAAGGAACCGTAATTGCTGTTGGCGATGGAAAAATTGCTGACGATGGAAAGAAGGTTGCAATGACAGTAAAAGTTGGTGATAAAGTTCTTTATGGTAAATATTCTGGTACAGAAGTACGTGTTGATGAAGAAGAATATTTAATTATGCGCGAAAGCGATATTTTTGGAATAATAACTAAATAAATAAGGAGGAATAAATATGGCTTCAAAATTAATTATTTATGATGCGGAAGCTAGAGATGGCTTAAAGCGAGGTGTTGATAAATTAGCAAATGCTGTTAAAGCTACTCTTGGTCCTAAAGGAAGAAATGTAATTTTAGATAAAAAATTCGGTGCACCAACCGTTACTAAAGATGGTGTTTCTGTTGCCAAAGAAATAGAATTGGAAGATCCGGTTGAAAATATGGGAGCACAAATGGTTCGAGAAGTTGCTTCTAAAACCAGCGATGTTGCCGGCGATGGAACAACAACAGCTACTGTATTAGCACAGGCAATTTATCGTGAAGGTTTGAAGAATGTTACCGCTGGCGCAAATCCAATGGATCTTAAAAGAGGAATTGATTTAGCTGTTACAAAAGTTGTTGAATATTTGAAATCTATTAGTAAAAATGTTGAAGACAGAAATGAAATAGCTCAGGTTGGAACAATTTCTGCAAACAATGATAAATCAATTGGCGATTTAATTGCACAAGCTATGGATAAAGTTGGTAAAGATGGTGTTATAACAGTTGAAGAAGCAAAAGGAACTGAAACTACTTTAGATATAGTTGAAGGAATGCAGTTCGATCGAGGATATATTTCACCATACTTTGTTACAGATGCTGAAACAATGGAAGCAGTTCTTGAAGATCCTTATATCCTAATACACGATAAGAAAATCTCAGCAATGAAAGACTTGTTACCTGTACTTGAAAAAGTTGCACAACAAGGAAAACCACTTTTGATAATTGCTGAAGATTTAGAAGGTGAAGCTTTAGCTACTTTGGTTGTAAACAAATTAAGAGGCACTTTAAAAGTAGCCGCTGTAAAAGCACCAGGATTTGGTGATAGAAGAAAATCAATGTTAGAAGACATTGCAGTTTTAACCGATGGAACAGTAATATCTGAAGAACGTGGATTCAAATTAGAGAACACAACTATTTCTTATCTTGGTAGAGCCAAGAAAGTTAAAATTGATAAAGACAACACTACAATAGTTGAAGGTGCTGGAAAACCAGATGAATTAAAGAAAAGAATTAATGAAATAAAAGTGCAGATTGAAAAAACAACTTCTGATTACGACAAAGAAAAATTACAGGAAAGATTAGCAAAACTTTCTGGTGGTGTTGCTGTTTTGAAGATTGGCGCAGCTACAGAAATTTCGATGAAGGAAAAGAAAGCACGCGTTGAAGATGCATTACACGCAACCAGGGCAGCTGTTGAAGAAGGTATTGTTCCTGGCGGTGGTGTAGCATTTGTTAGAGCAATCAGTTACCTGGATAAGTTAGAAGGTGAGAATCTTGATCAGACTACTGGTGTGAAGATAGTTCAGAAAGCGTTGGAAGAGCCACTAAAGCAAATTGTTAACAATGCTGGACTGGAAGGCGCTGTTGTTCTGAATAAAGTTAAGGAAGGAAAAGATGATTATGGATTTAATGCTCAGACCGAAGTTTATGAAAATTTAATTAAAGCTGGCGTTATTGATCCAACTAAAGTTTCACGCACTGCATTAGAAAATGCCGCATCCGTTGCTTCATTATTGATAACAACTGAAGCAGTTGTATTCGAGAAGAAAGAACAGGATAAGATGCCATCAATGCCTCAAGGAGGTATGGGTGGTATGGGTGGAATGGATTATTAGTATAAAAGAGTCTGAGGAAGTCCTCATGTTAAAAAAGGCGAAGTTATTAACTTCGCCTTTTCTATTTATTAGTCTGCCTGCATTAATTATTTTCATGAAAGTTTTCCAAATACCTAAATTTTACCAACAATTTCTTTAAATACATTATCAATATGTTAAACCTTTTGCTCGATCTTTCTGTCTCAAAGTAGTGGAATTATTCACATTGAAAGAGTAATTAATTCTATTTAAAAAATTTATAAATTTGTGGAGAAAATTATGCAGCGCAATATAATCATCATAACAATTCTTCTGCTAACTTCTTTAAGTGTCTCGAATGCCCAATTCCGTTTTAAGCCTGAAGACAGGTTAAAAGATTTAGTTGAAAAATTAAAATTGGACAAAGATCAAACAACCAAAGTTGAAATCGTTCTGAAAAAAGCTGGCGATCAACTGAATAATCTTTCTGATGATAGGACTGAAAGACGAGAAAAAGTAAGATCAATAATGGATGAATCTAATAAAGAAATTGAAAAAATCTTAAATAAAAATCAAAAGAAAGAATTTCAAAAAATGTTGGAAGAAAGAAAGAAACGTATGTCTGAAAACAGACGCAGACAGAATTAATAAATTCTTTTATCACCAATTTTTAGTTTTATATTAATGGTAGACACAATGAGAAAAAAAATATTTATTCTTGCTCCAGTTGCTATTATGACTGCTTTAGTCATTTACTTTTTCTTTTTTAAAGGAGAAGATAAGAAAGATAAATTCACGTTTGCAGATATTACCCGTGGAGATTTAAACACAACAATTACATCTTCCGGAACTTTAGATGCAATAAAAAAAGTAGATGTCGGAACTCAAGTTTCTGGAATACTTGCTAAAATTTATGTCGATTTTAATTATGAAGTGAAAAAAGGTCAGATGCTGGCGCTTATTGATACAACTTTTTTAGCAGCGCAAGTTAGAGATTCCAAGGCAGGTTTAGAAAGAGCTCAAGCCCAATACGAATCATCATTTGCAAAACATAAAAGAAATAAACAATTATTTGAAAAAGGATATCTTTCCGAACTTGATTTTATCAATTCAAAAACTGCATTAAAAAGTGATTCTGCTTCCCTAAACTCCGCTGCATCCGCATTAGAAAGAGCAAAGACAAACTTAAGCTACGCTTTTATTGTTGCACCAATGAGCGGTAAAATAATTAATCGGAATGTTGAACAGGGGCAAACAGTTGCGGCAAGTTTTTCAACCCCAACTCTTTTTACTATTACGGATGATTTAGCACAGATGAAAATTTTAGCAACTGTTGATGAAAGTGATATTGGGCAGATAAAGCTTAGGCAGGATGTTCAGTTCACGGTTCAATCTTACCCTGATAAAAAATTCACTGGTAAAGTAGTTCAGGTTCGTTTGAATCCTCAGGTTATTCAGAACGTTGTTAATTATACCATAGTTGTTAATGCTGATAATAGTGAAAAATTACTTTTACCTGGGATGACAGCAACTGTTGAGTTTTTTATTGAACAAAAAAAAGATGTATTGCTTATTCCCAACTCTGCGCTCAGATTCCAACCCAATGAAGATTTGCTGGCTGAATTTAAGAAAAACCTGGAAAAGGAAATGGCAAACGCACCGGATAGTATTAAGAATAGATTTAAAAATAGAGAAGGTGGAGGAAGTGGTAATTCTTCTGGAAGAGGTTTTGGAAATTCTTCCAACAGAACAAGAAATTTTGGCAGCGTATGGTACTTGGATGAAACTGGTAAGTTAAAAACAAGCCGTGTTGTTCTTGGGGTAACTGATGGAAAAAATACAGAGATAGTTAGAGGAAGAAATTTAAAGGAAGGAATGAAAGTAATATCTGGCATCGTAGAAAATAATACTCAAGTGCAAAATAACAAAACAAATATTTTGAATCCTCAAAGTAATATGCCGCGTAGTCCAAGACGTGGATTCTAAATAAATAGATAGGATAAAAATTGAACCAGTTTGTAATAGAATTAAATAATCTTTCTAAAACATATAAAGTTGGTGAAATTGAAGTTCATGCTTTGAAATCAGTTAATTTAAAAATTGAAAAAGGAGAGTTTGTTGCAATAATGGGTGCGTCTGGATCAGGTAAATCTACTATGTTAAATCTTTTAGGTTGTCTTGATCAACCAACTTCCGGTGATTATTTATTGGATGGTATAAACACAAGCAAACTTTCTAAGAACGAATATGCAAAAATTAGAAATGAAAAGATTGGATTTGTATTTCAAGGTTATAACCTACTTGCCAGAACATCAGCATTGGAAAATGTAGAATTGCCATTGATGTACGATAGAGGACGTCGAATATTGGATCCAAAAAAGAAAGCGATTGAAGTGTTGGAACGGGTTGGATTGGCAGATAGAATTCTTCACGAACCAAATCAACTTTCTGGCGGACAGCAGCAGAGAGTTGCAATTGCAAGATCACTTGTAAATGAACCATCACTAATTTTAGCTGATGAACCAACAGGTAACCTGGATAGTGTTATGTCGGTGGATGTCTTTGATCTTTTTCAAAAATTGAATGATGAAGGAATTACTGTTGTACTTGTTACGCACGAAAGAGATTTTGCAAATTTTGCTAAAAGAATTATTGAACTAAAAGACGGTAAAATTATAAAAGACTTTTTAATTAAAGATAGACTTATTGCCTCCGAAGAATTACTAAAACTTAAACAAGAAGCTGTTGAATAAATCTGAATGGAATTAAAATGCAAACAAAAAATATTTTCAAAGTTGCAATAAAAAGTATTCTTAAAGCGCGAATGAGAAGTTTATTAACAGCTTTAGGTATAATTATAGGTGTTGCAGCAGTAATAGTTATGGTTGCAATTGGAGATGGCGCACAAATGCAGGTTGAGCAGCAAATAGCAGCGCTTGGTTCAAATTTATTAGTGATTTTCCCTGGTTCAAGCAGCTCTGGTGGAATTAGTAGAGGTGCGGGAAGTATTAACAGGTTTACGATGGAAGATGTAAATAAAATAAATGCAAATGCTTCTCTTATTAAGGCAGTATCCCCCGTTGTAAGAGCTGGTGGACAGGTGATTGGTGGAACTGGTAATTGGAGCACGCAAACACAAGGTGTTGCACCCAATTATTTAGAAATAAGAGATTGGCAGTTGGCGTCCGGAGAATTCTTTACCGACAAAGACGTGATGGCGCGGGCTAAAGTAGCTGTTCTTGGACAAACAGTTGTTCAGAATTTATTTCCAAATACTGATCCTATTGGTCAGCAAATAAGAATTCGAAATGTTCCATTCAAAGTAATTGGCGTATTATCAGCTAAAGGACAAGGTGCGATGGGCAATGATAATGATGATGTTATTTTAGCGCCTTCTTCAACTGTATTGGATAGATTAACTGGTGGAAGATATATTACCTACATACAAGCCAGTGCTGCATCAACTCAACAAATCCAGGAAGCTCAGGATGAAATTACAAATATTATGCGGGAAGCTCATCGCCTAAATCCTGGCGATGAAAATGATTTTACAGTTAGAAACCAGGCAGACATAACTGAAGCAGCAACTGCAACTTCCAAAGTTTTAACAATTCTTCTGGCATCGGTAGCTGGCGTTTCACTTATTGTTGGTGGAATAGGAATTATGAATATTATGCTGGTTTCTGTAACTGAGCGAACCAGGGAAATTGGAATAAGATTATCTGTGGGAGCAAGAACGACTGATATTATGGTTCAATTTTTAACCGAAGCAGTTGTATTGAGTTTGTCTGGTGGAATAATTGGGGTAATTATAGCATTCGGAGTGACGTATATATTAAATAATTATTCCAGCCAGGCTGCATACATTCGACCTGAAATTATCTTACTGGCGTTTGGGTTTGCCGGAGCAATAGGAATTTTCTTTGGGTTCTATCCAGCAAAGAAAGCTGCAAACTTAAATCCAATTGATGCATTAAGATATGAATAGTCCATCCTTGGAACGGAATGAAAATTTTCCACAATAATAAATAACTCTTAGGTGAGATTGAAAATGAGATATTATAAGTTTTATTTTATAGCAGCTTCCTTGATAATTTCATTTAACAATATTGTTGCACAAAAAAAACTAAGTTTAGATGAAGCAATAACCATCGCACTAAATAGAAATACAAATGCGGTTAAAAGTGAAAATAATTTAAAAAGCACTGAAGCCAGTTTAAAGACAGCTTATGGTGATTTTCTTCCAACCTTAAACGTAAATACTGGCTGGGGCTGGCAAAGAGTTAGTGATGATGGTGGTAAAACTCAAATAGATTATTTTGGAAATGCACAAGTAATTGGTCCATCGCAAACAGATTCAAGAAGTTTTTCTTTTGGGATGAATGGTAATGTTACATTATTCGATGGATTAGCAAACATCTTAACTGTTAACCAAAGAAAAAATAATTTAGCAGCAGCCAGGTTCGACTTAGATAAACTGAAACAGGATATAATTCTTCAAACAATAAATTATTATGTTGCTATTGTTAACGGTGAGAAACTTCTAAAATTTCAGGAAGAAGACTTGAAATACAATAATTCAATGTTGGATAAAATAAAGGAAATGTTCGACTTGAAAATGATAACAATTTCTGATGTGTATTCACAAGAAGTGCAGGCTGCCAATTCGGAATTAGTTTACTTACAAACAAAAAATAATTATGAAAAATCAAAGATTAGTCTTCTTAATTATTTATCGATGGATGTTGCTGAAAATTATTCCTTCGAACTAAACGGCACAAAACTTTTGGATACGTTAGATATCGATCGTGATTTGGACAATTTATATAAAGAAGCAATCGCAAGTAGAAATGATTATCAAAGCCAAATACTTAAACTTAAAAGTTCGCAATACCAGCTCTCTATTTCCAAAGGAGATTTATTACCACAACTGAATGGAAATTATGGATTCTCAACTAATGCAATTCAACCTGGTGATTTATTTAGTAGAAGAGTTTATAGCGTTGGTCTCTCTTTAAGTCTTCCAATTTTTTCTCACTGGAGCACGGATTATTCTATACAACTTGCAAAGGTACAAATTGAAAATAGCCAGGAAGATTTGTCTGCCCTGGAAAGACAGATTAAAAGTGAAGTTAAAAATTCTATCCTCGATTTGCAGACTGCCAAAAAGCAATTGGACGTTTCTGATAAAGCTGTTAAATCGGCAGAAGCAAATTGGATAATAAAAAAAGAAGCTTATACTTTGGGCTCAGCAACTTATATTGATTTGCAACAGATCTATAGAGATTATTTGCAGGCACAGAACAATAAAATCAACCAGGAACAAAATTATTTAATTAAACAGTTTACACTAAAAAATGCGTTGGGAAAATTAACTACAAACTAAAATTAAAGTTAGCCCAGCACTGTCGTTAGGAATATTCATTTAATGGAATGAACTGCCGCCAGCTAAACAGATTTGTATTGGACCACAGTCATTCAAACCAGTTTTGTCGCTTGATAGCTATAGATAGTTTCAGTATACGTTCATTCCCATTTTTCGTGTTGAACATCCCGTCAAATACCCGTTGATTATCTCCTTGTCCGAATTTCTTAAAATATCTTTGGAAGGATTTATTCCCTGCCATTTGTTTCCATCCAAATATTTTCTGCATCACTTTATCCATTCTTGTTACTACTAAATGTTCAAATCGGCTCGGTCTGTTCCATATGCTTACCCAAAAATTGTTTATCAAATGTACCGGATTATATCCTCGGTTTGATTTCTGTTGTGGTAATGAGAGCCGTTCTAATAATTCATTTATTTTGTCTTCTCTATCATCTGTTTCATTAATACCATTCCACCCCACGGCGTTATCTCTTTTTCGGTAAACTCGATTTCAAGAAATCATTCTGTTACTGGAATAAATTTATTCCCTGGGATGGAAATGAACCAACTATTAAAAGAAATTAAATTTCAAACTGAAAAAACGTACAGAAGTTGAAGGAAGAGGAAATGAAATTACTCCATTTCAGATTTACTATTTTGCAATAACTCTGGCAAGGTGTGTACGTTACGTGTTAAGAATTAATTTAGGAGAAAAGAGTCCGCCGGATATTTCCCCCGACAAGCTGCTGTTTATTAAACACGAAATTTTTCCAGTAACCTGCTACGATACTCTGGTTTTTCGCAATGACTTTTAAATGAATTTTGTGGCAGCCTCTGTTTTGTTTTTAGGTTGCAGCAATACCTTCATATTTATCGCTTTAAAGTTATTTCAGCAACATCAATTTCCTGATAGAAGAAAATTTATTGCCTCCTTCCACAGCTTCAGCCTTCATCTGTGCAATGTAAATGCCACTGGAAAGATCATTCGCATTCCACAAAACTTGTTTGTAACCGGCAGATTCTTCTTTGTCTATAAGTGTGGTTATTAACTGTCCAAGCATATTAAAAATTTCTATTTTTACTCTACTATTATAAGGCAAAACGTATTCAATTGTTGTTGTTGGATTAAACGGGTTGGGATAATTTTGAAATAGATAAAAAGTTTCCGGTGTTGTTGTTTTACTGTCTGTACCTGTAGCAGTATTTTTAACGCATCGGATAGAGTATTTCATAATCTTATACCAGTTATAAGTATATGATGCAGCATTATTATATGCTAAATATCTCTCCTTGGCTGTTGTCTTATTGATATTTGTTGAAGTCCAGAATACAGCATACTCGTTCAATAATTGGAATTTTTTCAAATCATTACTATCATATTCTCCAGCCGCTAATGCAGAGAATCCACTGCTGTTAGTTGCACCAGCATTCGGAGATTTCCATCCTGTTGTGCTTTTCATTTTTCCACCTGCAACAGAAACCCCACCAAGAAATAGTTCCAATTCCTTCCAATCTTTATCTGATGGAACATGCCATTCGCAGGGACATAATCCCTGTGAATTTTCAACTGTTGCGTTTTTCATTGCTGCATTCCAGGTATAAAGAAGACCATAAACTCCGGCAAGGCTATCGCTATTATTATATGCTGTAACATCCAGAATTAGAGTTCCATCAGAATAGTGAAGTGACTTAAGATTTTCTTTCATCCAAAGCTGGTTTCCAATTTGAACAATGCCATAGACATTTCCATCATAATCTCTAACAGTATCATTTTTAGTTAATTTGTTTTCGAATAGTTCTGCACGTACAGACATTGTTTCATCAAATTTGTCCGCTATTAAATGCTCAGTAAATTCCATCTGAGCTGATATTTGTGCAAAAGTAAAAAGATATGCTAATAATACTGCAATAAAGAAATTCTTATTCATTACTTCTCCTGCTTAATTAATTATTTTCTGTTGCAAATGTATATGTTACGTGCAAAGAAATCATAGATTTTCGTCAGAAACCCCTTTTACCAAATGATATCAAAGTATAATAGATACAAAATCCTTTCGTCGGTTAAAGATTGTTGTATAGGTGGTTTAATTTGCAGTTGGTCTATATATCAGGAATAATTTATTCTGAAAGTGTTTATTTTTACAAAATACATTTTCCGGATAGAATTAAATAACAGGAGTGGATAATTATTAATAATAGCTTGCTCTTATAGAATTTTATTATAATGTTTTGCAAGTAAATTCCTCAGAAAGATATATTAACATGATGTTTACTTTTGAAAAATTAAATAAGAACCGTATACTGTTGCACATACTTTTCTGGATTGGTTATGTAGCCCTCTTCACTTTCCAGTATGGTTATTCAACAAAAGATTATCTTGTTACGTTATATGGATATTGTATTTACCTGCCGGTGCTGATTCTTGCTGTTTATTCAAATCTCTATTTTATAATTCCAAAATATCTCCTTGAAAAAAGATACTTGTTATTTTATATTTTTCTTTTTATTAGTGCTGCAATCTTTACTTTGCTTCAAAGGGCTGCGGCATATTTTATAATTGCCCCACTTCTTTATCCGCCACAGGTAATGGCAAGCTATATAAAATTTGGATTTTTTTACCCTTACTATTTAACAACGCAGTTGATAGCAATCTATTCAGTTGTTATTGTTGCAGCTTTTATTAAGCTGTTTAAAAACTGGCTTGATAAAGAAAGGACTGCTCAACAGCTTTCAAAAGAGAAAGTTGAAACTGAACTTATGTTTCTTAAATCCCAGATTCATCCGCATTTTCTATTTAATGTTCTTAATGCTATCTATGCTTTAACTCTTAAGAAATCAGACCTTGCCCCGGAGATGGTGCTTAAATTATCCTCTCTTCTTGATTACATGATTTACGAGTGTAACACGGAATGTGTTCCGCTTTGCAAGGAAATTAAAATTATAAATGATTATATAGAGCTTGAGAAAATCAGGTATGGATATAAAGTCAAAGTCCAGTTTAAAATAACAGGTACTACAAATGGAATATATATTGCGCCATTAATACTTTTTCCCCTTATAGAAAATTGTTTTAAACATGGAATCAATAATGAAATTAATAATTCCTGGATAGATATAAACATGAATGCTTCAGAAGATAAGCTTATCTTTATGGTGGAGAACAGCAGTTCCTGCACGTTGAAAAATGAAACAGGAGACGGTGAAACCGGGATTGGTTTGAATAATGTTAAGCGAAGGCTGGATTTACTTTATTACAATAAACATCAGTTCAGGATAGAAAAAAAGGAAAATAGTTTTGCCATCAATCTGGAAATAATATTTAACCGAAAATAAAATGACAAATTGTATAATTGTAGAAGATGAACCGCTTGCCACGGAAATAATTGAAGGATACCTTAAGAATTTTTTTGATGTTTTTCTTCTTGGCAAATTTGAAAATTCAATTACAGCTTTTGATTTTCTTAAAAAGAAAAACGTTGACCTGATGTTTCTGGATATAAGAATGCCACAGGTTAGCGGAATTGACCTTCTGAAAATATTAAGCCATCCTCCAAAAGTTATTATAACTACAGCTTATCGCGATTTTGCTCTTGAGGGATATGAACTGGATGTTGTTGATTATCTCTTGAAGCCAATATCACTTGAGAGATTTTTGAAAGCGATGGATAAATTTTATAAGTCTACTGAAGCTCATGTGAACGATAGTTTAATTCTGCAGAAACCTGCTGATGAAAATTTTATTTACGTTAAAGCTGAAAGAAAAATAATTAAGATTTATCTGAAGGAAATTTATTTTATTGAAAGCCTGAAAGATTACACAATTTTACATCTTAAGAATAAGAAAGTAATTACACATCAGCAGATAAGCCAACTTGAAGAACAACTTACCTGCAAAGGATTTATCCGCATCCATCGTTCATACATTGTTTCTGTTTCCAAAATTGAAGCGGTAACTTCAGCATCAATTGAAATTCATGGTAAAGAACTACCAATTGGACGGAACTACAAAAACGAAGTGTTAAAGACATTAAATCTTGGTAAGATTATTACCAAATAGGATAATTGGAGACCTGGCAGATACTAAACTAAACAGGTCTGAAAAATTATCTTGCAGGTAAACATAACAATTACCTGCAAGATGGATAAGTTTTTATTTTAGTAAGAGAAGTTTTTTCGTAGAAGATAATTTATTGCCTCCTTCCACAGCTTCAGCATTTATTCGCATAATGTAAATGCCGCTGGAAAGATCATTCGCATTCCACAAAACTTGTTTGTATCCGGCAGATTCTTCTTTGTCTATCAGTGTGGTTATTAACTGTCCAAGCATATTAAAAATTTCTACTTTTACTCTGCTGTTATAAGACAAAGAATATTCAATTGTTGTCGTTGGATTAAACGGATTGGGATAATTCTGCATAAGTTCAAATTTTTCTGGCGTATTTGCTAATGATATTTCTACAACATCAGAATATTTGAATTGTCCGTCATTATCTATTTGTTTTAAGCGATATTTGAGAGTAAGATTATGAGCAAGATTAAGAGTAAGAGCAAGATCATCTGTAAAGGAATATTCCTTCGGTGAGTTGCTGTTGCCGGCACCTGTAACAAATCCAATCTTTTCCCAGCCACCTTCTTTTCCACCTAAGGAGGAATTACAAGTCCCTTCCTTTTGAAGGGATTGGGAAAGACTTCTTTCTATTTCAAATCCATAATTGTTCACTTCGGTAGCTGTCTGCCAATTTAATAATACAGAAGAACCGTTTATGCTAGCGTTAAATTTGGTCAATTCTACCGGCAAAGGATCGACGTTCAGTTTATATTCATACGCCCCCATATCTATTATGCCGGTGGCGCCGGTGAGCTTATTCAGTTTTCTTGGGTAGCTGGAACCACGAATATCATAATCTTGCGAATTATAAGAATCATCTCCTACATCTGTACAAGGTGAAATTCCTATAATAGAAAGCGGGTGCGCTGAATTTGCCGATGAACCCACAAACTGAGGGTCGGAAGTAATGTTGTCGTTTGTAGTGTTAAATGTACCACTAAGTTGAATATCCCCGGACTCAGTTGCATAGCATGAGTGATTCAGTGTGGTTGTGCCACCACCAGAGAGATATATTTCATCACCATCAGTTCCAGCTTCATTACCCCAAATAATACAATTATTGAAGATAGTGTTGTTTGGAGAAGTAGATACATTTACAATTCCGCCGCCATTAGCAGTAGCTGTATTAGATGAGAAAGTGCAATTGGTGAGAGTTGGATAAGAGTAACTATTATACAATCCACCGGCATTAGCAGCGGTATTCGATAAGAATGTGCAATTGGTGAGAGATGGAGAACAATAATCACTATACATTCCACCACCACCCTGACCAGCAGAATTCGATGAGAATCTGCAACTGATGAGGGTTACATAAGAATTATAGTAATTATATATACCACCACCGTAATAAGCCGCATTCGATGTGAATGTACAACTAGTTAGGGTTGGAGAAGAATTAGTATAATTACACATTCCGCCGCCATAATAAGAACTAGCAGTGGCAGTATTCGATGTGAATGTACAACTAGTTAGGGTTGGAGAAGAATATTGGTAATTATACATTCCGCCACCATGCATTGTAGCCGTATTCGATGAGAATATGCAGTTGGTTAGGCTGGGGGCAGAAAAAGAAGAAGAAGAAGAAGAAGAATTATACATTCCGGCTCCGTAGGTAGCCCAATTTGATGTGAATGTACAATTGGTAATGGTTGGAGAACATGCCCCATCATTAAACATTCCGCCGCCCTGGTTATGTGGCGCGGAACCATCATTTGCATTTCCGCCTTGAATAGTAAAGCCATCCAACATGGCAGAACTTGTTAAATCCGAACTGGTTGGATGGTAGAACACATGGTAGCAGTTGTCTGAGATGTTGCCCTCGGTACCAATATCGCCACTCAAAATGGTTTCGTTTGTCCCTCCGACGCCATAGTTGGTTCGCTCGCTTACGTCAGTTTCTGTTCCGGCAAAGCCGCCGTAAATGGCAACGTTGGGCTGCATACGGAAATGGTAGTAGCGTGCAGTAAAGTATAAATCATAATAGGAGCTTGGCTTATAAGTTCCCTTTGCCACCCAAATTTTGTCGCCAGAGCTTGCGGCAGTAAGAGCCGCTTGTAATCCTTCGTGAGCATTATCCCAACTTGAACCATTTTTTGAACCTGCACCGGTGGTAGTTACATGATGGACATCTGCCAGTACATTTACACCGGTTACTATAACCAGTACGAAAAGTGTTGTGATTAGCCTTTTCATAATGTTGCTCCTTGGTTTGTTTTTTATGGATTGTTGATTACATTTTTTGTTTACTCGTTCTCCGTCCGTTCCCTTCGTAGACTGAATTTGAACGTGGGAATACGTATCTGTCTTTGTCGTTATATCTGCCCAAAATGATGTTTTTCATATTCGTGTTGCCTCATAATACAGGGAACCAAAAATTATGATAGACTCATAAGCTACCATTCATTTCCACAACTTTTATCTGAAGATTTCCAGACCCATACGATATATACCAATCATCTAGGTAAGACTTCCGATTTCTTTCTTATATTATACTTGGGAAGAAATCGGAAGTCTATCTTTGAAGCAGGAATTACTTCATCAAGACTATTTTAATCGTCTTAATGAAGTTATCTGCTTGCAATCGGCAGAGGTATACACCACTTGGCTGATTGCTTGTATTCCACTGTACTTCGTATCTTCCAGCAGGTTTCTCCTCATCCAGCAATGTTGTCACCTCACTTCCAAGTAAATCATAAACCTTCAATGTTAGCTTACTGGCTTCAGCGAGTGTAAATTTAATTGTTGTTGTTGGGTTAAACGGATTTGGATAGTTCTGGAATAGCGCAAACTTCATCGGCTTATTTATTTCCGCTTCTACAATTTCGGAATACTTAAATGAGCCATCGTAGTCTACTTGTTTAAAACGGTATTGGTTAATTCCACATTCAGGTTCTTTGTCTACAAACTCATAATGCGCTGGAATTGTGCTGTTTCCTTTGCCATTTACAAAACCAATCTTTGTCCAATCTTTAGTAATCATAAATGATCTGCGTTCAATCTGAAATCCGAAATTGTTAATTTCAGTCGCCGTATTCCATTTAAGTTTAACATGGTTATCTATCACTTCAGCATTAAAGGAAGTAAGTTCTACAGGAACCGGAATTGAATTTACATGCCAGGCATGAATAAGAAGTCTTCCGTCCGACTCTCTGAAAAACTCAGTCACATACAAAATTTGATTTTGCAAATCATAGCTGGCGGAAAAAATTTCGTGTGCTTCTCCATAAAAAATATTTTTACTAATTCTTAAAGCTGCATAGGGCTGTGGTTCATAAGGCTGCATTGTTCCCGATGCAACTTTAGCAAGGTCTGCCGGATTATAAAAGATTATCATCGGCTGAAGGTTATGCCCTCGCCAGCCTTTACCGTCCGGATCCGTGGTATAATAATCCGGATAAGGAGTATCGGCAATAACCCAATCGTGCAGCATCCTTTCTCCGGTATAACCGTACCAATTATTGCCCAACGCTTTATTTCCAATAATGGCAATGGAGTTTTGACCGGATGATGAAATCCACAATGCCTCTCTCCAAGTATCGCTGTGTTTATATCCATCAATTGAATTTGGGAAATTGTAATTGTCCGTTCCTTCTACGGGACCGTACTGTAAAAGAGTAGTAATATCTAATTGGCTATCAGGCACAGGAGGAGTTCCGCCAACCTTTGCAAATGCATACATTGTTGGTCCTAATCCGCTTAATCCACCATCGCGGCTTCTACCAACTACAAGATTTCGTCCTGAAGTATTAGTTTGCGCCCATGAATCCGGTGTTGAAAACAACCAATCGTTTATGGTAGCATCATTTGGTGGAGATGATGGTGAACCAACATACCAGGGTCCATACTTTGCAGAGCCGGAAAGATTACCGGCATCGCAGCAGCTAATTGATGAATGCTTTTCTCCAGTTACAGTATAATGAATGCTCCAGGAACTGTACAGCCTTGATTCATCCGGAATGTATTCTAAACCGGTTCTCCATATATCAATAAACGTCCAGTTATTTATATTTGGTGGTCTAATGTTTACAGGCGTTTGAATTATTACTGCTAAAGGCAAATCATCAATATTTTTACTTGCGGATATAACCGGGGCTGGTATGCTAAGTTCGCCTACCAAACCATTTTCGGGCTGGTTAAGATTTGTTGCAAAGATGGAACCGGGGTAGCCATCAGCAGCGCCGTTGCCGGATTGCCCGCCATCTCCATTTGGGTTATATTCAATTGCTTCACCACCCCAGGCAAAATCATCCGGCAATCTAAATGTTCCAAGATATTGAAAGCCGGCAGGATTGACTAATGTTCCATCACCTTTATATTCCTGCGTTACAGCAGAAGCAGGCGCTGATTGAATGCTTTCATTTCTTACAGCATCCAGAGCCGTAACAGTAAAGCTATACTCTTTGTTAGGCTCTAAGAAAACGCATGTGTAATTGCTGCTTCGGCTGTAACCTTCTATTTGTCCGTTCATATAAATTAAGTATTCAACAACTCCAATATTATCCGTTGGCGCGTCCCAGTTTAGTTGAATTTTAGAATCTGAAATTGTATTTGCTGTTAGTCCTGTTGGTTGATTTGGAGTTAATATATCGGCATTACTAAGTAACTCAATTTTGTCGCACACCAAATATTGTTTTGGATCCGTAGCTCCCCATTCAATTGCAAGGTTTGTATTAACAAGCGAATAAGAACTATCTGTTTTATGTACACCAGCGTTGGTGATGTTAAAAACCGATTTGGCAGATGTGTGGGGTTGAATTTCAGTATATGTATAACGATAGTCAGTAAAGCTTCTCATCGTATACCAATTACCTATGGATGTTCCACCCTCGGGTCGATCTCCGTCTGTAAAACTTATCCGCGCAGTAAAAAAGAATACGTCATCAGAATTATTATACCAGGTAACAACAATCCTTTCTCCAATTTGAAAATTTCTTGCGGTACCTTGGACACCCTGATAATCGCCAAATTCTTCTTCTGTTGGATGAGAAACTAAACCTCCTGGACCAGCAGATGTATAATTTACATTCGGACTTTTTATTAAAGTATTCCATCCGGTTAATCCATATAAATTCCCTGAGGCGTTAGCTCCAAAATCTACCAGAACGATTCCCTGACACAATGGAGTGTTGCTAAGAAAGACCACAGAAAAAATTACAAATAACAATCGCAAGGAGAAATTTCTTATTGGGTAATAAATTTTCAGCATGACGTTTACTCCATATATTTTAAATTTTTATATTGATCGGCTTTTTTACTAATTCTTTTCCGGTTTAATAACCACATACAACAAGCAGTAAAGTAAAAATCATTATAATGCATAGCAGCAGAAAAATTATATTTTCTGTAATGCGCGTAATTTCACCAACTATCACTCTAATGAAAAGAGTAATTAATATTATAAGTACACCGGCAATCCATAAAAATCCTTTACCAATTAAACCGACTGCTAAAAAAATCAGGGAAAGAAAAACTATTCCGATAATGATTGTTAGTCTCACATTCATAGTGCAAAAATATTCTTTGGATGAAGGAAATGCTTGGGGAATAACGACAAAGGTTTGTAAAAAACAGTAAAATTAGAACTGTCGGACTAAAATCACGTATTTATGTTCTGCTTAATGTAATCGGAAGGCGATAATCCAAAATGATTTTTAAATAGTTTTGAAAAGTGAGAAAGGTCATTAAATCCAAACTCGAAAGCAGCTTCAGTAATATTTCCTAATTTACAGATCAAGAACTCTTCGGCAAGTTTAAGTTTTACAAGATAAATAAAATTTGTGGGGGTAGTATTCAATTCTTCGCGGGTTAATCTTTGAAAATGCCTTAATGAAATTCCTATTTCTTTAGCAACTTCTTCGGAATGGATAGTTCTATGTTTATTATCAATAATATACTTGGAGGCTTTTTGCAGAATAATTTGGTTGGTGGTTAGCTTGTTTTTAATCTGTTCATTAAAAGGAATAAAAATAATTCTTCCTTTATTAACTTCCGATTCACTTGGAATTTTACTAATGCGTTTTATTCTTAAATACAAATAGGTTATTATAGAAAAAGTAAGTGCAAAAGTTATTAAATAAACCCAAAGCCAATATTGTTTGTATTCCTCGGCAAGATTTTCCAGAAAACTTGGTCCGCCTATCAATTTTACTTTCCTCCAATATTTAGGAAAGCCAAAATCGCTGTATCCCATCCAATCAAATGACCACATGATTGTTGATGCATATTCTATAATTGTACCCTGCTCTATGGGATAGTCAATATCGTTGCAGCAAATATCCATACGCAAACTTTTACCGGACTGCGGTTCAAAACCGATTGATGCAAAAGGAATTGAAATTTCTACAATGTAAAAACTATCTATATCTTCAGGTTGATTTACTGTTCCAAAATACTTTAGCTTACTTTTAAAAAGTACATTTTGATCATAATCCTTCGGTACTGCAAGGGTATCCAACTTAATTAATCTTCTGTCTCCTCTAAAAACTTGTGTTCTGTTTTTCAGATCAACTATAAATTGATAGTCATTTGTATTCATCTTTAAACCATCATCACATTTGGAATCAATATATATTTCAATTCCATCGTTTAAGTGAAGTTTTGGTTTATCTGTGCCGGTATCTATTTGTGCAAAAAGTTGCTCATCCTTAACAAGGATTGCAATATTTAAGGATTTCAAATTCCAAAAATATTTCACTTTTGCCGTGTTTTTAGAAAGCGGTTTTTTTAGATATGCAAAATCGAACTGAGACGGATAGACATGATTTAATTTTATTTCAGGGACTGTATAAAAAGATCTTAGTGTATCGGTAAAGACATAATCAAATGCATCTTCCCAATCATCCAAAACTCCATCAACTTTAATTTCTTCATTCTTGTATGGAATATGAATCACATCATCAGGTATCTGATAAAACAAACAGAAAGCAAAAAAAACCCCGGTAACGTACATAATAAGTAGCTCAAAAAATTTTTTTGATAATTTTTTCAGAAGCAATTTAACAATAATAATTAATAGTTGACAAGATATTTTTATCATTCATTGAATATCCATTATCAATATTATAAAAAGAAATAATCATCAATTGAAATTCATTGTAAAGAACTACCAATTGGTCGGAACTACAAAAACGAGGTGTTAAAGACATTAAATCTTGGTAAGATTATAAACAAATAGGATAACTGGAGACCTGGCAGATACTAAACTAAACAGGTCTGAAAAATTATCTTGCAGGTAAACATAACAATTACCTGCAAGATGGATAAGTTTTTATTTTAGTAAGAGAAGTTTTTTCGTAGAAGAAAATTTATTCCCTCCTTCCACAGCTTCAGCATTCATCCGCATAATGTAAATGCCGCTGGAAAGATCATTCGCATTCCACAAAACTTGTTTGTAACCTGCAGATTCTTCTTTGTCTATCAGTGTGGTTATTAACTGTCCAAGCATATTAAAAATTTCTACTTTTACTCTGCTATTATACGGCAAAACGTATTCAATTGTTGTTGTTGGATTAAACGGATTTGGATAGTTCTGAAACAACTTAAATGTTATTGGGAAAACTACTGTATTTACATGAAAACTTTCTATTGCTGGATTTGTGATGACTATACTCTGACCATCCCGCACTACTGCGTTAATCACCACTCCTCCTACCTTATCTTTTATACTTAAATTCCCTCCCTCTACTTTTAAAGTTATCGGATATTCTGCCGAGTGGATTAAAATATCTTTCGTTCCATTGTTTATGTTATCTACCAACTGATTACTATCCCAGCGTACATCAAATACACCGCTTGGTGGTATAGGTGGTAAGGCATAGCTATCAAAATTTATTGACTCGGACGCACCGTAAACAATACTCCGATTTCCATTATTGTCTCGTACTATTATTTTTATCCATTTAGGGTCTATGCTCTCTTTGACTATTGTTTGGTTTATTCTCTTTGCAAGTGCATTCCCTATATTAATTACACCGGCACCACTTGCCCTTACCCAATAGCTCTTACCGACTTCCATAACAGTAGGGATTTCATACTTGTTTGAATATCCGTAGAATGGTGAGTTGACTATTCCCCAAGGTTCAGTAGTTACTTGGTTTATATTCACATTCCTTTCATATACCCCTACTAAATTCCATCCTTCTGTTACAGGGATCGTATTACTATTTACAATATTACCACAAATGTTTATCGTTGTTGCTATTGGATATCTTACCCAGTATCCTTTACCATTTTCTAGAGTTGTTGCAATATTGTATTTATCCGTGTAATTATATGTGGGTGAATTTGCTCCTGCAAACAGTATACTTGTGGACATATTTGTTGCTATTACAGGCACTGATACAATATTCCAACCTTGTAGTAATGTTACATCAGTACATATGATATTACTCTCATTAACTATCCTGAGATCGATATTTGTAAAAACACTTTCATTATTATCAGGAATTGTTTTGGGTGTTTCTGAAGATGTTGTGATATAATGTACTCTTAAATCGGTAATTGAAAAATTATTAACAGTACCTGAAACTGTACTTTGGGTGCTTAAAAAAACATTATTGCTTTGAGTTGTATCCAAATAGCTTAATCCATCCGAAAGATCGAAATCAATATTGTTATTTGGAAAAGATCTAGCCGGAAGACCTGGTAATGTATTCATGTAAAAATCAAAATAATTCTTTGAATAAATTGGTGTGCTGTTTAATCCGATTCCAAAATTTAACTTTAAGAAATTAATATTTGAATGTGTAATTTGTGTTGAAGCTATAATAGTTGGCTCATATTGAATCCTATCCGTAGTATAACAAGCAAATCTTTGCGATAAATTTGTATCAATAACTGCTTGATAAGACATCCAACAAAATCCATTATCGCCCCAAGATGTACCCCATGAATTAACTAATCTAAAAGCGCCAGTACCATCCGCTGTTACTTTATTATCATCATATCCTACGATAGCTAATGCATGTCCCCCTCTGTTATTTCCCATTTTCTCATTAACGCAATATGTATTGTTATAATTTTTAATATTATCAAAATTCCCGTAAATAATTATACCAAGGACCGCAATATCACCGTTTGCCAAATGCTGCTTCACCTGTTCAATTCCCGTAGTATTGTTGATTGGAATATAATAGGCGTCAAGCGATCTATATTTTATTGCATCGAGATATACTGATTCTGAAGGCAAAGCAGTATAATTCTGATATGGGAAATCGGCAATTGTAGCGCATCCATTATCTGTTAATAATTTAAGTGCATCAGAAAAATATGAACCTCCATCCCGACCACCATTAATATGGTTATAAATAAAAGAGGGACTGAAAATATGATTGGGAACGGTGATGCTCCAACCATGTTCTTGCCATTCTTGATAAGTTTTATAATAGTAGCCTATTGCCCATGCAACGCAACTGCCTTGTTGTCCTTGATTTCCTACTGGCGGTAAATGATCTGAGTTATCAACAGAAGAAGACAATTTATATAATACTGTTTTGGGTTCTGCTTTCCTTATCGAAGTGTTCTTAGATATATCTTCAAATAACAAACCTGTTCTATGTAACTGCTGCGCATAAAATCCGACATTGATTAATACTATAAACATCAGAAAACTTATAATAAAATTTTTCATATTTATTTACCTATGATTCTGTCATCCTAAGATTACTGCAATTGTTTTTCTGCCAAAATAAACTTGCAATAAAACAAGCATAGAATAATAACCGTATTTTCAATTCACTTCATTAAAATTAGCTTCTTTGTCGAACGGAAGTTTCCTTTACCGTCCGCCGGAATAGCCTCTAAAGTGTAAAAGTAAATGCCTGATGTTTTGGTTGATGCATTCCATGTTACTTCATGATAACCAGCATTCTGCGTTCCATTTACTAAGGATTCAACCTCTTGACCAACTAAATTGTATATCTTAATCTGTACGTTACTAATTCCCGGTAATCCATATTTGATCACTGTCGATGGATTAAAGGGATTTGGATAATTCTGGGATAGACTAAAAACAATCGGCAAATCCTGAAAGACTTCAATTGCATTTGAATAATTCGCTGTACCATTGTAATCTATTTGTTTCAATCTGTAATATATTTTTCTTGAGGGTACATTCTTATCCGTAAAAACGTACGTATGAATTTCGGCAGTTGTTCCGTTCCCTTTCACAAACCCGATTTTGTCATATACATTCCCATCTTTACTTCTTTGAATTTCGAAACCTGAATTATTCTTTTCTGTGGAGGTTTCCCAAGTAATATTCACATTGTTCTCAAATAAATTTGCCGCAAATGAAGTTAATTCTATAGGCACAACATCCAATTTTAATTCTATTTTTAATGCATTTATACCTGAATTGGTAAGTGTATAGGAACTGTCTGTCTTCATATTGACATTTACTATTGTTCCCGTAATTAAATCTTTAAGATAGAAACTTCCAGTAGAGGGAAGTTGAACCGGATTCCAGCTAAATGTAATTGGATAACCTCCATTTCCCGGTTGAAATTTTATTAACCATTCAATACTATCGTTGTCTGCCAGGCGGTAGTCTTTCCAGGAATCATCTCCGGTTGGCAAATGGAATCGTGCGTCAAATCCAAAAGGAGGTGGAGGTAATGGTGCTTCTCCTAAATCGATGTCTATTCCATCAGTACCTATAGGGGACTTACCAAACGTAAGTGATTGTGAAACATTACCGTTATCTTTAACATTAATATCTGCTTGCCAGGTAGAAAAATCAATTAATTTTATTTTTGTTGTATTAAAAATTTCCTTGGTATATAAATCCTGCACCCATACTGATAGCTCAAGATTTGCAAGTAACCAAGATGATTTCGTTGTTAGTGAGATAGGCACTGACACTGAGTCATTATATACCAAATCGATTGGATATCCTTTCGTGAAATCAGGAAACATCCAACGCTCACAGTAATCAACTTCCGTTTGCCCCATCCAAGTGAAAGGAATTTTGTTTTCAGTTAAGGCAGCAAATAACACAATATTCTTTTCAATAAATGGCGCAAGCTTCCTAACATGAAATGTAACATTATAATCGTTTACTGAGGCAGCGTTTCCAGTAATACTAATATCCAAAGGGGTTCTAATCGAATAAACCGAATCATAAAACGGCAAGTAACTATTATACACACCGATACAAGTATTTTCACCTACGTATATGAAAATTCCATCAAAGATCGCTGCCGGAATGCCGCCCCAACCATACCAATTATACCTCCAGTTAGAATATCCATAATTAGATCGGTCTTCAAAATCATTATCCATAAAGTATCCAATTATTGCACACTTCTTTCCATTATTTATCAGATCGTTTGCTCCTGATTGAACACCAGGTGCAAATGGACAAGTCGTTTCAGTTGCTATTTCAACCAAAACATTTTTTTTAATTGCTGAATACGTGTTAATATATTTTGATATTGAATTATTATCAGTGTTAAGATCCTCTGTTAATTGTGTATTAAATTCAACTTTATAAAGATAATTATCATTTAAAGCGTAAGGAGTGAAAATAACTGTCTGAATTGAGTCCGATGCAAGATTTGTTACAGCTTGCGTACTCTGTGTTAAAACGTTTCCGTTATAATCGTAAATCTTACATATAACATTAAAACTCTCATTGCTGGCACCGAGATTTTGAATTTGGACAGAAGGATAATATTGAGAACCACCTGTAAACTGATTAGCTCCAATTATCTTGAGAACGCCAACATCATGTGTTAAAGTTGTCTGAGGTATATTTAATTTTGTTACAAAAGCATCACCATAAAGTTCATCACCACCATAAATAGACTGAAAAGAGCCGGGTGTAGTGGGATAATTTGAAGATCTTGCGCTCCCTGTTATAAAAGCATTCCCGCTCGCATCAATGGCTATTGAATTTCCATAATCATTAAGATGCCCTCCCAAATAAGTAGAATAAATTAATTCGTTTCCGGTTGGGTTTAATTCTGTTATAAAGGCATCCCCCCCAAAATAATTAACATCTCTACCGCCATAAGATTTCTGAAAAGCTCCGCTTGTTGTTGGAAAAATTGTTGAACTTGTAACGCCTGTTATATATGAATTACCACTTCCATCTATAGCGATTGAATAACCTTGATCACCACCACCACCACCACCAATAAAAGTAGAATAAACTAAGCCACTTCCGGTTGGATTTATTTTTGTTACAAAAACAGAAGAATACTGCATGCCGCCAGTACTAATAAAATTAGTCTGATAAGCTCCGGGTGTTGTGGGATAGTTTAAAGAATTTGTCAATCCAGTTATATAAGCATTCCCGCCGGCATCGACTGCTATCGAATTTCCTTGATCCTCACCAGTATCCCCAATAAAAGTAGAATAAACTAATCCACTGCCGATTGAGTTAAGTTTTGTTACAAAGGCATCACCAAATGTATTATAACCACCAACATAAGTAGTCTGAAAAACTCCAGGTGTTGTGGGATAATCTGAAGAGTATGTTTGTCCTGTTATATAAGCATCTCCTGCCGCATCAACAGCTATTGAATAGGAATGGTCATTATTACTCCCTCCCATAAAGGTAGAATAAACTAATGCGCTTCCGGTTGAGTTTAGTTTTGTTACAAAACCATCACCCGTAAAATAATCACCAATCCCACCGCCAAATGATTTCTGAAAAGCTCCGCTTGTTGTGGGATAATTTTTTGAATTGGTAGTCCCTGTTACATAAGCATTCCCCTCTACATCTACTGCTATTGAAAAAGCCATCTCATTGCTGCTTCCACCTATATAAGTAGAATAAATTAATCCGCTTCCGGTTGTGTTTAGTTTTGTTACAACTGCATCACCTTGACTGATACCACCTTCTTCAACACTACCCCCATAAGTAGTTTGAAAAGCTCCGATTGTTGTTGGATAATCTGGAGAGTTATTACGTCCCGTAATAAAAGCATTTCCTCCCTTATCAATCGCTATTGAATAAAAAGTTGAATTACCACCAATAAAAGTGGAATAAACTAATCCATTACCGTTTGAATTTAGCTTTGTTACATATCCGGTTCCATTGAAGTTAGTCTGATAAGCTCCGGGTGTTGTGGGATAATTCTGACTACTTGCAGCTCCGGTTATATAAGCATTTCCACTTACATCAATAGCAATTGAATATCCTTGATCATCCCCACTCCCACCAATAAAAGTAGAATAAACTAATGGATCAATTATAAGTTCTTTATTTGCATCATAACCGGTGGCTTTTAATCCTATCGCTCCATCTTCTCTTTGTTCAAATGTGCACTCTACTTCTTTCTGCGTTTCACCTTCCATTTGGTATGCGTAAAGCTTTCCGTTCGTTACTTCTCCAATGCTTGTCTTTAGGACTAACTCTCCCTTTGAGTTTACGTTCATCCCTTCTTGTCCGTCAAACTTAAAAATAATTCGTGACACATCTGCACCGGGTTTTACTATGTAATCATACCGTAGCATTCTGTTATCGTAATAATATTTTACGTCTATGTTTTTATAAATACCTTTTACTTCTACATTATCGTAAAGAGGGACATAGCTTGCCCATTTGCTTTTATCGTTGCTGATAAAATAATTGTAATATCCTTCACGCTGGTTATTGCCTACAGAAATAACTTCTTTCTCAGCATTAACCAACTGCATTCTAACAACATGGCCATCAACCAAAGTATTCTTATTTTCATAATCTTGCATTTCCCGGGGATTCATCTTCGTGGTTTTAGTCTCATCAAAGTTTTTCTTTATCCGGTAATAATCATACACAACACCGGAGTTAGTAATCCACGCATTCATACCACCGATACGAGCAAGGTATTTTACTTCCGGATTCCATTGCCCTTTATTCTGAATGAAGAAACTTTTATCGGTTTGGTTAAGTGTTTGCTGAGGATTTTTTAATTGTTGCGCATTACCAACTGTGCAAAATAACGCAAGTAGAAATAGTAATTTTTTGACCATAAGAACCTCCAATTTTTTAAAGGCAGATCTCAAAATAATTTTTTTACATTTTTCTTTATCGCAATTCACATTTATAATTTTATTAGTATTTATTTCAAAGCAATATTTTTATACTTCAAAGCCATAATAGTTAACCTTCATTCTTCAAAACTTTTTAATAACAATTTTTAGAATCGCTTTTAATAAAACTATTTGAGCAACATCATCTTCTTTATATCCCTAAATTCACTCTTACCGTCAGTACTCTTGGCATAGAGCAAATAAAAATAAACTCCGCTACGTAATCCATTTGTGTTGAAGTTTACTTCGTAGTAACCGGCATTCTTTTGTTCGTTAAGTATTTCTTTTATTTTTTCACCTAGAATATTATAGACTTCAATTTTTATTGTACTTCTGAATGGCAATGCAAACCTTATCAATGTGCTAGGATTAAATGGATTTGGATAATTCTGCTGAAGTGAGTAATTCTTAACAGATTCAATGGGATTAATATCAACATTGGTTGACTTTTTAAGAATTATTTTTCCCCTATAGAAAGGTATATTTACATCTAAAGGTATATTTGCATCCCTGAATGATTTATCTATAGAAGCTGGGTTAAATACTACAAAGCCATTTTCAAATTCTCGGATTTTTAATCCATTCTCCTCTTTCATTTCACTTGTTGGCAGTCCAATTGGTCTTTTGGCAATTTCAGACACTTCAATGCTATTATGTGCGAAACAAAACAAAGCATTATCATATAGCAATGCCATAACCATTGCAGTTTCATCAATAGAATCTGTAGAAGCGGAAGCCTGCCCGTTGCTGCTTTGAATGAGATTAAAAAATAAATTATTAGGTATAAAATAATCTGTAATTACTTTTAACATATCTTTGGGATTTTTTAACGCACTGCCATAATTCAAATTACTTGGACCAGAAACACCAAATTTTGATCCTATATTTTCAAACATTTTACCATCGCAAACCGTATAGTAAAATTCGTTGGGTTGATTGACAATAATTTTTATGGGAATACTATCTTTTAAGTTTTTAAGTATTTTTGAAGTACCATTACGCCAACTTGAGTCTATTGGTGTATTGTGCGAACCACGTATTGCTTCAGTTGGAAATTGAAACCAATCACCCTCACTATCCCAGTCAATATCAGGGGCTAGCTTATCTTGTGTAATCGTGTAATCAGGGTTTCCCAGCCATATAATATCTCTTAAACCATTATCAAATAAAAGAAAATCAATTTTTGTCTTAAATGAATTAAGCCGTGAAATTATCTTTGCAGAAATATAATCATTGTATTTCATATTGTTAATCAAAGGACAATATTCCGAAAGATTCATTAGCCACATTGAGTAGCCACTATCCCATGTAGTTATTATTTTTTGATCATGTGAAGGATTATATACAAAGAATGATGAAGCCGGATTATAAAAATTGTTTAATAAATCATTCCTTATTGAATTCTGCCAAGGTCTATCAGTGATGATATCGCTAAATATTTCCATTGGATTGAAATATATACCTATTAATAGAGTGGAATCTAATGCATTTAATTTATCAAGAATTTCATTTGTACATAATTCGATATCCAAAATTACCGCTTTTCCACTTGCCATTATTTCTAATTCTGATTCAAGGGGCGGAGTAGGATTCTGACGATAAACACAGCCTGCAATAGTCCACGGGGAATCAACTGCTATAGTATCAATACTTGTATCCGTCTTTTGTCCTAATAAAGGCAAGCTTGTTAAAGCAAGTATGAACGAGATAATAAATATTGAATTTTTCATAATAAGGTCCCTATTTAATCTGTTGCCTAATAGATTCTTTACACCAAATCCTTTATTTAAAACATGCTTGTAGTTCAAACCACTTAACTTCAATCTTATTTATTAAAGAATGATAAACAGCCATGCAGCCTTATTCATCACCCTCATAAAAATTTCTCCCATCTATTACCTTCTGTCAACTATTACTGCATCGACAGTTTGTAAGGCTTATCTTTCCATTTGCTCTGTGGTCAGGAAGAATCAAATAGCTTCATGGTTTTTATTCAAAATCTTTCTGCTAACAATAAAGCTTTTCTATTCCTCATCCCAAAGGGAAGATATATTTATAGAATTTAACAATTCAATAATTATATATGACCCCGAATGGGGTCGCATGTTTTTGTTTCCTATTTCTTTTCTATAAACATTCGATGTCTCCGGCATCAATCCAATTTTTACAGATTCTCATCTTAAAACATTCACATTAACCCTGAATGTTTTTTTTCCTCATCCCAAAGGGATGAAATGTTTATAGCATTTAATAACACAATAATTTCATACGACCCCGGATGGGGTCGAACGTTTTCTTTTTCTATTTCTTTTCTATAAACGTTCGATGCCTCCGGCATCAAACAAAACCTTCAAGGTTTTCATACAAACACTAACGCTAACCTTGTAGGATTTCCAAATGACCAATCTGGAAAATAATCCGCCTATTTAGTTTCCTTCGCTTTCCTTTCCGGTTTTTTTCTGTCACTTATACGTTTACCGCCAAGCTGTTCGTACTCAAGAGAATCACCGCCAAACTTACCCTTTCCGCTCGAAAGAACAGAAGTGCTCATTTCAGCTAACTTATTTTCAGCTTCATCTAATTTGCTGCCAAGCGCATCTGCCTGCTGTAATACCTGGTTATAATCTTCATTCAAACCTTCGCATGCGGCAATTTGCGCTTCATAATCTGTTACGGTTAGTTTCTTTTCTTCTGAACCATAATCAGTTACTTTGCTGCGGTCGGTATCAATTTTTTTCATTCCGGCAAGCCGTACCTTAGCCTGATTTACAGTTGAAGATGTTTCTCGTTTCTTAAAAGCCATTTAATACCTCCTTTTCCCTGCTAAGGGAAATAATATTTAGAAAATTGCTTAAAATAGGACTATTTATACATCCAATAAAGGAATTTCTATGTTCAGTAAGACTTTATCTATGTTCCCAAAGTCTTTTTTTATGTTGTTCAAGTCTTTTCCTATGTGCAAAAAAACTTTATCTATGTTTAAAAATGCTTTTCCAATGTTGTCAAATTCATTTTATTCATGTTCTAAGTTTTTATCCTCCTTGTTAAAGTCTTTATCCTTTCTTCTCAATTCTCTTCCCATCTTATAAAATATTTCAACTCTGCAATAAGAAAGTTTTCCTTGCCAGGCAAAGTCTTCATTTAGAGGAAATTATTTTACGGAATTGTTTGCAAACAATTACAAAGAAAACCTTTCCCCTTTTTCATCCAGTAAATGAAAAGGAGAAAGAACAATTAACAAAAAAAAATCTATAAAAAATTTATATTTATGTTCAATAAATTTTTGGGTTGATAGAAAAGGATATAAAAAAGCAGCGCAGAGAATTCCCGATATTTTATGTTCAATATTTCGAACAAGAACCAAAATACGCCCCCGTACTTTTTTTACTAACAATTACGAATGAATAATAATGTTTCGAAATCAAATTGTCAACTGTTCATTCTAAATTTTACGGCAATAGGAACTATATTTAGTCATTCCTTTTCCTTTTGAAAAAGAATGAATTTTGGGCGAGAATCACACGTCAGAAAGTAAAACATGGCAATCCCATCTTCTAACTTCTGAATTATGACTTCTGTTTTCAATTCTCCGTTCTCAGTTTTCTGTTTTCTCTCCCCTCTTTTCCTTATATTTAGCCCACAAAAATTATTAGAAAAATGAACGAGAAATACGAAGCAGTTATTGGACTTGAAGTCCATGCACAATTATTAACCGAAACAAAATGTTTTTGCGGATGCAGTACTAAATTTGGTAATCCGCCTAATTCTAATGTGTGCCCAATATGTTTGGGTCATCCGGGAGTTCTGCCGGTATTGAATAAAAAAGTTGTTGAGTTTACAGTTATGATGGGTCTTGCAACAAACTGTGCAATAAATGAAAAATCTACCTTTGCAAGAAAGAATTATTTTTATCCTGATCTTCCTAAAGGTTACCAGATTTCTCAATACGAACAACCTATTTGTGAAAACGGATCACTTGAAATAGAGTTTATTAATGGAAGCAAAAAGCTAATTGGAATTACCAGAATCCATATGGAAGAAGATGCCGGTAAATCAATTCACGATCAATCCACTGAAACTTTAGTTGATGTAAACCGATGCGGTGTACCTCTTATGGAAATTGTAAGCGAACCAGATATGCGAACTCCTGAAGAAGCATTTCTTTATTTAACTAAAATAAAACAAATCGTTCAGTATCTTGGAATTTGTGATGGGAATATGGAAGAAGGCTCACTTAGATGCGATGCAAACATTTCCATTCGCTTAAAAGGAGAAAGGGAATTAGGAACCAAGACGGAAGTTAAGAATATGAATTCCTTCCGGAATGTTGAAAGAGCAATTGCTTTTGAAATTGAAAGACAAATTGAATTGATTGAAGATGGAAAGAAAATCATTCAGCAAACTTTGTTGTGGAATGCCGATCTTAATTCTGTTGCAACAATGCGTAGTAAAGAAGAAGCTCACGATTACCGGTACTTCCCCGATCCTGATCTAATGCCTGTTGTTGTTTCAGTGGAATGGAAGAACGAAATTGCCAATAAACTTCCAGAACTTCCGGAAGTAAGAAGAAAAAGATTTGTAGAGCAATTTAAAATTCCGGAATATGATGCTGTGGTTTTAACATCAGCAAGAGATTTAGCTGATTATTATGAAAAAGTAATTTCAATAACTGGTGATTACAAATCCGCCAGCAACTGGGTAATGGGAGAAGTTTTAAAAGGGATAAATGGAAATAAATTATCGGCTGATAAGTTTTCGGTCTCACCGGAAAACCTTGGAAAGCTAATTAACCTAATAAATAAAAATGTAATTAGCGGAAAGATTGCTAAAGAAATATTTCCCGAAATGCTTTTAACCAATAAAGAGCCTGAAGTAATTATTAAGGAAAAAAATCTTATTCAGATAACAGATACATCTGAAATTGAAGACGTGATAAACAAAATGCTTATAAAACACACAAATGAAGTTCAACAATATTTATCGGGCAAAGATAAAGTGTTTGGATTTTTTGTGGGACAGGTAATGAAAGAAACTAAAGGTAAAGCAAATCCGAAGGCTGTGAATGACATTCTGAAAGAAAAGCTGGACGCACTGAAGTTATCATAATTTTTTTGAATAAGGTTTCTTAAATGAAAAATAATATGCTCTATGTTAATTTTAAATTTTTTGTTTTAATATCGATTTTCTTTTTACCGCTAAATATAATCTACACCCAAAATATTGATTCTGGCTGGAAACTTTATGATGATTCGCAAGTGGCTATTGTTGAAATTACAATGAATCCCGATGACTTAATCTACATGTACACTAACTTAAAAAGCGATTCAATGCACATTGCTCAAGTGCATTTTAAAAATGCACAAATTGATGAAACCATCGATTCAGTTGGGATAAGATTACGCGGCAATACTTCCAGGGATGCTCAAAAAAAATCTTTGAAGTTATCATTCAATCATTTTATTAATGGAAGACAGTTCCATAAAGTTGATGATTTAAATCTGAATGGCGAACATAACGATCCTTCAATTATAAGAAGCAAATTGGTGTGGGATTTATGCAAAGATATAGGGATGAAAGGAAGCCGCGCAGCCCACACAGCAGTTTACATTAACGGGCAATATTATGGTTTATATATATCGGTAGAAAGTATTGATGATGAATTTCTAAAAAAGAATTTCAATGACGATTCCGGTAATTTATGGAAATGCCTTTACCCTGCCGATTTAGTTTACAAAGGAACCAATCCTAATCTTTATAAAAAAATTGAGAATGGAAGAAGAGTCTATGATTTAAGTACTAATCAAGAAAAAGATGATTACTCAAAACTTGCCCGTTTGATCGGCATTATTAATACTACTCCAAATAATTTATTGGAAGATTCATTGGAATCTGTTTTATCTGTTACTGAAGTTCTAAAATATTTTGCTATGAACATTATGGTCGGTAGTTGGGATGATTACTGGTTCTTAAAAAATAATTATTACATATACCACGAACCGGCAGCAGATATTTTTCATTGGCTTCCTTATGATTATGATAATACATTTGGAATTGATTGGTTCAATGTTGATTGGACAAATTCAAATCCTTATGTTTTTGGAAACTCGGATAATTCCCCTCGCCCGTTGGTTACAAAAGTTATTGGAAATTCACAGTACAGAAATCTTTATACACACTTTTTAGATTTCTATAGAAATAATGTTTTCAAACTTTCTATTTGGGAATCCAGGATTGATAGTTTAAAATCAAGGATAACTCAATATGCGGAAACGGATACTTTCCGCACGAAGGATTACAATTTTACGATGCTGGACTTTAATAATTCTTATTCAGCTAATAGCTACTCAAATAAGCATGTTAAAAGAGGAATAAAAGAATATGTTAATAATCGATACAATACTTTAGGTACATACTTAAACTGGCAAGCAGCTAAGCCAATTATTTACTCCATCAATTGGTTCCCCAAAAACCCAAGACCAACTGATACAATTTTTGTAGTTGCTTCTGCATTTAGCAAATCGGGACTTAAAGATGTTACCATAAAATTTTCTTTTGAGAATGAAGGAAATATTTTTGATTATCCAATGACTTTTCAACCAGTTGCAAATACAAAAAAAGTAGAAGAAGCAGATAAATGGATTGGAAAAATACTTCCATTAGGTTTAGGTAAATCCGGTAGTTTTGTAATCTCTGTTTCAGACATTAATAATTTATCGCAAATATATCCACGGAAATCAGCAAACAAAATTCAAACTCCATCTTCCACCAGTTTTGGCTTAGTTATTAACGAATTTCTTGCAAAAAATGATAATACTATAAAAGATCAGGATGGTGAAAATGATGACTGGGTTGAACTTTATAATTCTACTAACAATTCAATTTCATTAAGAGGAAAATTTCTTACCAACTCTAAAAAGAATTTGATGCAATGGAAATTAACAGATAACAATTTAGTTTTGGAGCCCGGTAAATTTCTATTAGTTTGGTGCGATATCGATACAACTCAATCCGGACTTCATACCAATTTTAAGCTTAGTGTTGATGGGGAATTTATTGCTCTTGTTGATAGTGATGGCACAACCGTTCTGGATTCCATTTCCTTTGGTACACAAACGGCGGATATTTCTTTTGGTAGGTTTCCTGATGGTGGCAATAACTGGCAATTCTTAAAACCAACACCCAGCTTGAACAATGTGTTAACTAAAGCCGATAACGATCCAATGCTTCCTAAAGAATTTAACATAACCGCATTTCCAAATCCATTTAATCCTTCAACAAATATTCAATATAAATTGCCAATTAAATCAAATGTAAAAATTTCAATTTATAATCTATTGGGAAAAAGAATTTGGTTTAAGGAAGAAGCAGATAAACTAGCTGGTAACTATTCTATAATTTGGAATGGAATTGAGAATTCCGGAATGCCAACAAGCTCTGGAATTTATTTTTGCCAGATCGAAGCGGGTAAATGGATTAAGACTATAAAATTATTATTGATGAAATAAAATTATCAAATTATAAAAATGGATTGAATATGAGACTTCAAATTACATCTTATATTTTAACTATCGCATCCTTTGGCTTTTTCCTGTGCGGTGTAAGTCTTGCAAAAAACAATGAAAAGATTACGAACAATTCCGATAGCCTGAATTCTAAACTTGAAAAATTATTGAAAAAAGAAAACATAAAAATTATCATAACAGATTCTGGACTCGGAGGACTTTCAGTCGTTTCTGATATCGAAAATAAATTGGCTGCCTTTAAACCATTTAAAGAAGTTGAACTAATATTTTTCAATTCACTTGCCGACCATCAAACTGGTTATAATAGCATGCCAAACAATGAATCCAAAGTCCGAGTTTTTAATTCAGCTTTGGAAAGTATGGAAAGATTATATCACCCTGATTTGATTTTGATTGCCTGCAATACTCTTTCTGTTGTTTATCCAAATACTGAGTTTAGTCAAACCACTAAAATTCCTGTATTTGGAATTGTTGATATCGGAGTTGATCTTATGTATAAAAATCTTCAAAATGATTTGAACAGTAGTATAATTATTTTGGGAACACCGACTACAATTTCTTCCGAATCGCACAAAAAGAAATTAGTGAGTAAGAATATTCCTGAAGACAGAATCGTTACCCAAGCCTGTAGAAATTTGGAAAGTGAGATTCAAAATGATCCTAAAAGCAATGCGGTGCGCAATATGATCGAACTTTATTCTGATGAAGCCAAAGCAAAAATGATTAATACAAAATCAAAAATCTCCGTTGGATTATGCTGCACGCATTATGGTTATTCTATAGAGGTTTTTGAAGATATTATGAAAAAGAAATTTGGAAGCGATGTAACAATTATTAATCCAAATAGTTATATGAGTGAATTCATAATCAAAGATAAAAACAAATCAAGATTTAATTCAATTATAACAAAAGTTGAAGTTGTATCCCAGGCAGATATTTCCGATCAGGAAATTGAATCTCTTGGCAGCTTGCTCAAAATAAATTCCCTTAAAACTGCTGAAGCACTAAAGAATTATAATTTCAAGAAAAATTTATTTGAATATAGAAACTTGATTTACTAATTGTGGTTCGAAATTTTAAATATGTTATATTTAATATAGACTAATATCTGTGAGCACATTAATTGAGACTCCAAAAAATATATCATATTTCTATTCTGTGGCTTAAAAAACATCTAAGCTCTAAACAATTCATATTATTTTCGAGCGTTTTGGTTGGATTAACTTCAGGAATGGCGGCAATATTATTAAAAACTCTTGTCTATTATATACATAATTTTCTAACATCTGATTTCGGTTTTTCTTTTCAACAATATTTATTATTTATATTACCTTTAGTCGGAATACTATTAACAGTAGGATATATAAAAATCTTTTTAAAAGATAAATTCGGAAAAGGCTCCGCTCATATTCTTTATTCAATTGCTAAAAAATCCAGCTTTATAGAAAAACAAACAATGTACTCTCATATCATCACGAGTGCAATAACTGTAGGGTTTGGTGGATCTGCTGGATTGGAGGCACCGATTGTAGTCACTGGTTCGGCAATAGGCGCAAATTATGGAAGAGTAAATTTATTATCGTATAAGGAAAGAACATTACTTTTAGCGTGTGGTGCGGCTTCGGGAATAGCTGCTGTTTTTAATGCACCAGTCGCGGGTGTAATGTTTGCATTAGAAGTTTTATTAACCGAAGTATCAATCTCTGCATTTATACCATTAATTATTTCGTCTGCGGTAGGTGCTTTATGTTCCAAGATTATTCTACAGGAAAATATATTACTGCATTTTACTTTACAGCAACCTTTTAACTATTTCAATGTACCATTCTATATTGGATTAGGTTTATTAACTGGTTTTGTTTCAATTTATTATACCAGGATTTTTTCCGGAATAGAGGGATTGTTTAAGCCTACTGAAAAAAGAAATATTATAAAAGCTTGCGTTGGTGGTTTAGTGTTAGGATTACTTATACTAATATTTCCACCATTATTTGGTGAGGGTTATGAAAGTATTAAAGTACTTGCAAATGGAATCCCAGAACAGATGTTCAGAAACAGTTTGTTCGACAAATTTAGCAATAATGAATGGTTTGTTTTGTTTTTTATTTTAGTTGTTGGATTAGTAAAAGTAGTAGCCGCTTCCCTTACAATTAGCAGCGGTGGTAATGGTGGTAATTTTGCTCCATCCTTGTTTGTTGGTGGCTTTATCGGTTTTTTTTATTCCAAATTTATTAATCTCACTTTCTTAACTCGCTTACCTGTAAGTAACTTTACAATAGTAGCGATGGCTGGAATATTATGTGGAGTGATGCACGCGCCTTTAACTGGAATTTTCCTTATTGCAGAAATTACCGGAGGTTACGAATTAATGATTCCATTGATGATTGTATCCTCAATTACTTTTATTTTGGTTAAACATTTCGAGCCATATTCACTTGATAAAAAGGAACTGGCTAAGAAAGGTGAACTTCTAACAACAGACAAAGATAAAAATATCCTTACCTTGCTTCAGTTATCAGAAATTATAGAAAAGAATTTCACCGTTGTAAGCAGTGATTGTTCAATACACGAATTAATAAATATAATTTCGCATTCAAAGCGAAATATTTTTCCAGTCACTGATAAAAATGATCATCTGATTGGTATTATCTCTCTTGATGATATTAGGGAGCTTATGTTTGAATTGGATAATTTTGAAGATGTTTTTGCTATTGAATTAATGAATAAAGCGAAATACGTTGTTCAAGTTAATGAATCAATGGACTCTGTGATGAAAAAGTTTGATGAGAGTGGTAATTGGAATTTACCAGTTGTAGATAAAAATAAATATGTGGGATTTATTTCAAAATCGAGTGTCTTTACTAAATACCGGGAAAAGCTAAAACGAAATTATTCAGATGAATAATTGGATTTGATTATATCCTTCATCTGCTGGTAAATGATTTTTGATTAATGTTTTTTTAACTAGTTTATCGAAACTTTCATATTTCTTGATACAAGACATTTCCTTTAACTCCAAAATTAATTCAATTCAAATAAAATTAATTCATTCAACTTGACTTTCAAAATTTAAATATTATATTAAATCTAAGGACAATATATCCCGGCATTATTAAAACTCGGGTATATAAGTAATACCTTTGACTTATAATAACTGTGATTCATTTGCCGGAAATATAAATACCGATAGATTATGATATACATAAATATAAATTTTACATCTATCCTCTGAAGATTTGAAATATTAATGAAATTTTAGTTTTTTATAATAATTATGATTCATTTACGAAAATGCTAGTATGAAGCTTGAAATCATTTATCAATCACTAACTGAAATAATCTCTAGAAAGGAAAATAACATGACAACCGCAGTAGAAGTAATATATTTTGAGACAAAATCCCACAATAAACCCGACGAAGTCCGCACTCCAGATAAATCACGCGTCGAGATTGTCCGACTTGAGGGTTTCACTTTTGGTCGTTTCAACCTTGAACCAGGATGGAAATGGTCAGCATGCATCAAACCAGTCGTTAAGACTGACTCATGCCAACTTTCCCATGCTGGCTACGCCGTTTCTGGCAGCTTAATTGTCCGAATGAAGGATGGGACCCAAAAAACTATAGCTGCTGGTGATTCGTACACCATCCCGCCAGGGCACGATGCTTGGGTTGATGGAAATGAACGCTTTGTTGGGATTGAAGTTATGAGCGCTGAGCAATACGCTAAGCAGTAATTGCAAACAATTCCTGGCATTAAAATTATAAGTTCCGCTATTATAGAGACAAGTAATCAGGAACATATTTTCAATTCCAACTTGGATTATGTAATTCAGTAGAACAAAATAATTCGATAAAGTAAATATTCAATTACGCGCATTCAACGAACGCATAATAGCTGTTGCAATGATATTCACCTTTCTTTAAGAGCGGTTAAGGCTTAGTTAGTTAAAATAGTGGAAGTCGTTCAACACAGTCATCATTTTATAAATAAAAGACGGCGGTGCTGCATTGTACGATGGAAATTTAAGTGAAAAGTATAAAGAATCATTTTGCTTAATTTGGATTACTTGTATCCAACTTTATTTATCATGAAATCCTACTAATCCTTGTATCCTTTATCTTCTGGTAAATGATTTTGGGATGCCGCTTCTTTGACCAGCTTATCGCATCTTTCATTTTCGGGATGACCGGCATGCCCTTTAACCCATTCCATTTTAACATTGTGCTGGGAAATTACTTCAAGAAGTTTATCCCAAAGATCAGGATTTTCAGCTTTATCTTTTTTATTTCGTTTCCAGCCATTTTTCTTCCATCGTTCTGCCCATCCTTTCTCAATTCCATCCACTACATACTTTGAATCAGTATGAAGTGTAACATTGCATTTTTCTTTAAGCGCATTTAAGGCAACGATTGTCCCCATCAATTCCATTCGGTTATTGGTAGTTAATTTGTAACCGCCGGAAATTTCCTTCACTTTATCTTTGTACTTAATAATGATTCCATAACCACCAGGACCAGGATTTCCTAAGCTTCCACCATCAGTAAAAATTAATATATTTTTTAGATCGCTCATGTATTCGTTGTAAAATTTCCAAATGACAATATCTAACTTACAAATAAATTCCAACTTTCAATTTCAAATAGTTCAATCCGATTTAAAGATTGGAATTTGTAAATTGTCATTTTTTTGTTATTTGGTCCTGCGTTGCGGGATTGATTTTTATGCTTTAAAAAAAACATTAATTTGTTTTTATCTCTCTTAATGGAAACGCGGTGTTCCTCATCGAATGAACTTTGTTTGCAACTGGAATTATAACTTCTTTTTGAACTGCCTTTTCAAACTCATTTCTGAATCGTTGAATCATAAATTTTACAGGCCAGGCAGCGGCATCTCCCAAGGCGCAGATTGTATTTCCTTCAATGTTGTTTGCCACATTAATCAGTAAATCAAGATCGGATGATGTTCCTTGTCCACGGATAATTCGATTTAGAATTTTCAGCATCCAGCCCGTTCCTTCACGGCAGGGAGTGCATTGCCCGCAGCTTTCGTGATAATAGAATTTTGTAATTCGTGCAAGAATTTTTACAAGATCAGTATCTTCATCCATCACTATAACTCCGCCAGTGCCAATTGCAGATCCAGCAGCTTTAAGTGATTCGGCATCCATCTTTACACCATCAATTTGGTCTCCTCTAAGCGGAGGCATAGATGAACCCCCAGGAATTACGCATTTGATTTTTTTATCTCCCGGAAGCCCACCAGCATAGTTGTAAATCAAATCAGTTAATAAAACTCCGGTTGGTAATTCATAAACACCAGGTTTATTTACATGCCCGCTAATTCCATAAAGCAAAGTACCAGGATGTTTCGGCTCACCAATTTTCGAAAACCATTCGTATCCGTTTTTAATGATAGGTGGAATGTTTGCAATTGTTTCAACATTGTTGATTGTAGTTGGGCAGCCCCATAAACCATTCTGTGCAGGGAAAGGCGGTTTAACTCTTGGATAACCTCTCTTCCCTTCTATCGAATTCATTAAAGATGATTCTTCTCCGCAAATATAAGCACCAGCGCCTTTGTGAATAAAAATATCACAGGAAAAATTTCCGCCAAGAACTTCAGGGATTCTTTCACCAACAAATCCTTTTTCGTATGCATCATCAAGTGCTTTTTGAAGCAGCTTGATCCATTTATGATATTCACCACGAACATATACGTATGCAACTTTTGCCTGAATAGCGTAGCAGGTTATTAAGATTCCTTCAATCAATTGATGTGGATTGAATTCAAAAATCTGCCTGTCCTTAAAAGAACCAGGCTCACTTTCATCACCATTTACGCAAAGGTACTTTGGTTTATCCGAAGTCTTTGGCATAAAGCTCCATTTAAGTCCGGTAAAAAAGCAAGCCCCGCCTCTGCCGCGTAAACCTGATTTCTTAACCTCATCAATTATTTCATCAGTTGTTTTTTGAAAAGCTTTTTTTGCAGCTTCATATCCGCCATTTTCAAGATAAACATCAATTTGATGAAGGTTAGATATTTCTGGTAAAAGAATTTTTTCCATATCAGCTAAGTGAATCTAAAATTTGTGAGACTTTTTCTTTAGTAAGATTTTCGTAATAATCTTCATTTACAGCAAACATTGGAGCAGTTCCGCAAGAACCCATACATTCTACTTCTTCTATAGAAAATTTTCTATCTGTGGTTACTTCATTTTCCATAATGCCAAGTTTGCCGATTACTTCATCTAATATTTCGTATCCGCCTTTAAGCATACAAGAAACATTTGTGCAAACCTGAATGTGATTTCTGCCGACAGGTTTCTGATGATACATTGTATAAAACGAAACAACGCTTAAGACATCAACTGCATCTATTCCAAGAAGTAAAGCAATTTCATTCATTACTTCAGTAGAAATAAATCCGTTCTGTTCCTGCGCTATATACAGAACATCCATAACAGAAGCCTGAGAAGTTGGGTATTTCTTCCTTGCTTCTTCAATCCGTTTAATATTTTCTTCTGTGAATTTGAACATGGTTTTAAATTTTAATTTATAATTCATAATGCATAATCCATAATGAAATCTGGAAAGCGAGACTTCATTTTACATTATTCATTATTCATTTTACATTATTCATCACTTATCCGCTTCTCCCATAACGGGATCTAAACTTCCAATGATTGCGACAACATCAGATATCATTGCACCTTTAACCATTAGCTGGATTGCTTGTAAATTACAGAATGATGGTGAACGAATTTTGAATTTCCAGGGATTACCTTTGCCAGTGCTAACAATGTAAAATCCTAATTCTCCCTTTGGATTTTCAACGGCAGAGTAAACATCACCAACCGGTGGATTGATGCCGAAATTAACAATCATAAAATCGTGAATCAATTCTTCCATCTTGCTGTAAATTTCATCTTTATGCGGAAGAACTTTTTTAGGATTATTTGCTATCACCGGACCATTAGGCATTTTATCTAAAATTTGTTTAACAAGCTTTGTACTTTCTCTAACTTCATCAACACGGACAAAATACCGGGCAAGACAATCACCTTCTTCATAAACAGGAACATTGAAATCAAGTTCATCATAAAACAAATACGGTTTTGCTTTGCGGATATCGTACTGAACTCCGGAGGCTCTTAGATTTGGACCGGTTACACCAAGTTTTATTGCATCTTCTTTTAGTAATACTCCAATCCCCTCTAACCGTTCGATGAATATTCTATTAGTATTAAGCAGTTTCTCCACTTCGTCAATTTTCGCGTCGAATTGATTTATGAATACTTTTATCTGCGCAATTATTTCATCTGTCAGATCAGATGCAACTCCTCCTATTCGAGTGTAACTTGTTGTAAACCTTGCCCCGGCAAGTTTATCGTAAACATCCTGTATCTTTTCCCTTTCTCTAAAAGTCCATAGAAGAATAGTAACAGCGCCAACATCCATGGCAAATGTGCCGATCGAAACAAGGTGCCCCATTATTCGAGATAATTCTGCTATCAACATTCTTATGTATTGCGCACGCTTTGGAACATCTATTCCCGCAAGTTTTTCCACTGCAAGAACATAAGCAACATTATTAGACATGGTGG
This sequence comes from Ignavibacteriales bacterium, assembly GCA_026390815.1. Lineage (NCBI taxonomy): Bacteria > Pseudomonadati > Ignavibacteriota > Ignavibacteria > Ignavibacteriales > Ignavibacteriales bacterium. Next base: position 134,549 of record JAPLFH010000005.1, read on the forward strand.
CGGTATAATCCAAACGATCAGTGTGTGGAATATATTCCAGGTAAGTCATATTTTCAGCCATCTTTTCATAACCGCGATGCAGGTAACCTACTTCCGGAATGCAATTGAGTATTGTCTCACCATCAAGACGAAGTACTAACCGGAGAACGCCATGTGTTGCTGGATGCTGCGGACCCATATTAAGAATCATTTCATTTTCAAGAGCATCCTCGATGGTAATATTCGTATCCTTTAGCAAGGCTTGAACAATTTGCGATTGACTTTCTTCTCTTGATATTTTTTCCATAATCACTATTTCTTTGGCAGAGGGATTGAGCCAGGAATTCCCATTAAAGGAAAATCTTTTCTTAATGGATAATACTGATATTCTTCTGGCATATACATTCTGCGCAAGTCGGGATGGTTATTAAATTTTATTCCGTACATATCAAAAGTTTCTCTTTCATACCAATTGGCAGAAGCCCAAACGCCAGATACAGTATCAATTACTTCTTTTTCTAAATTTGCTTTTATTCTTAATCTAAAATTATTTTTGAAAGAGTAAATATGATAAATGATAGTAAATCTATTTTTTCGGGTAGCCCAATCTATTGCAGTAACATCTTCGCACATTTCAAAATGAAGTTCGGGATCATCTCTTAATAAAAAAGCTAAATCAACAATTTGATTTGGATTAAAAGTTATTGATAAATCACCACGGAATTCTTCTACAAGCTGAAGCGATTTATCAAATTGAAGTTTGATCTTTTCTAAAATTAAATCTTTAAATTCCATTTAAATTAAGTATTAATTTTTTCTTTCTTCAAATTCATCCATTGGTAAATTCTGGTAATCCATTCCTCTCGATTTACCAATCTTTTTCTGAATTTCCATTACAGCATTTATTAAATTTTCCGGTCTTGGTGGGCATCCGGCAGTATAAACATCAACCGGAAGAAATTGATCGATTCCCTGAACAACAGAATAGGAACGATACATACCTCCGGAAGAAGTGCACGCGCCCATTGCAATTACCCATTTGGGATCCGGCATTTGATCATAAATTTTGCGAACTACTTTAGCCATTTTGTAAGTTACAGTTCCGGCAACAATCATCAAATCGGATTGACGTGGCGAGAACCGCATAACTTCCGATCCAAAACGTGAAAGATCATATTTCGGATCGACAGCAGACATCATCTCGATTGCGCAGCAGGAAATTCCCATTGGCATTGGCCATACAGAATTTTTTCTTGCCCAGGCAACAATGGAATCTATGGTAGAAGTGAAAAATCCATCGGAGGTAAGCTTAGCTTCTAATCCCACTTTAAACCGCCTTTCTTATAAACATAAAGATAACCTAATTCCAGTACTATCAAGAAAATCAACATAGGAATGAAAGCAAAAATTCCAAATTCACTAAATAATTTTTTAAATTGAACGCCCCAAGGATAAACATAGATAACTTCAATATCAAAAATGATGAACAGCATTGTTACAAGATAGTATTTTATTGAAATTCGCTCGCTGGTCGATCCAACTGGTTTCATTCCACTTTCATATGTTGAAAGTTTTTCGGTATTAGGTCTTTGCGGACCAAAAAGACTTGAAGAAATAATTACAGCAACTGCAAAAATGGCAGCAACTGCAATAACTAAAAATATGGGAATATATTGTTCGATCATCTTTATTTTTATTTCATTATTCTTTTAGAAATTTATCTAAATTCACCAAGAATGTCAATTTAAAGAAAACTATTCTCGTGTAAGAATGAATCAGTTTAAATTGTTTCCAGTTTTATTCTTTGTGAAATATCTTTAAGAGAAGTCCAACTATCCATTAATTCCGGTATGTATTCCGCAGACGTGATGAATGCCCAGATGTAAGCAACAACTGAATAAATATTACCAGTGCTAAAATCGTCCAGATCAATTGATATATATAAAACTATCAGAAAGATAACCAGTAAGGCGGTTCTTATTATTCCATAATTTACCGCACTCCACTTAGCAATTTTTTGCTTAGAATTAGCAGTCTTCAAATAATATTCTTCTATCTCTTCCGGTTTTTGGTTTGAGAATACTTCAAAAGTATTTTCAAAAATATCATGTGCATCCTTATGGAGTGCAGAAACCTTTTTGTTATAAATCTTAGTTAACAAAATGAAAGGTAATCCGATGGTTAAACATGCCACAGATATTCTCCAATCAAATGTAGCTAACGCTATTATTGTTCCGGTTACACCAATAATTTGTTCCATTATCTCAGGCATACGATATTGGAAAAAGGTAATATACTCTTCAGATAATTGAGAAATGCCAGCAATTTTGGAGGCTGATAAATTCTTTTTATTTGAAATAATTGAAATTTCTGCCGCTATCTTTGCGAAAATTTTTAAGAATATCTTTTGATCAAATAATCTTCTTACAACACCTGCTGAAGTATTAACTCCATACACAACAATCCATATTATAAGAGGAACGATATGTTCAATTTGCCATACGGGATTATGGCTGGATATTTTATCGATGAGTGCATCTATAACATCACCAAAAACGGAAGGTTCAATTATCCAGGCAATGTTTTCTATTAAAACTAACGATAAAAGTATTGCGATTCCTTTCCTAAACCGTTTTAAAATAATTGAAAATTTCATCGTGTAAATTTTATTTTAATTAGTTACCATTTCTTCTTCCGCCATAAAAATATTACTAATGAAACAGAGCAAAGTGCTAAACCCATAATTATATAAAAAGCGAATGGATGTTGTTGTAATGGGATTCCAACGTTCATAGAAAAGGCGCTTACAACAAAAGTAGGAACCATTATTCCTATTGTTATAATGTTAAGGGTTTTCATTAAAACATTTAAATTATTTCCTACTATTGAAGCGCGTGCATCCATTAGACTGGCAAGAATGTTTGAAGAAATTTCTGCCTGCCGGTAACATTGATTATTATCAATCAAAATATCTTCCAGCAGTTCAAGTTCTGTTTGTGTAAATCCAATTTTTGCTGCGCTTATTTTTAATTTATCAAGCAATACACCATTGGAATTAATAGAGTTCAGGTAATAAACCAAACTTTTTTCCAATGTGAACAAATTGATTAAGTATTTGTTTTCCATTGCCATATTAATTTTACTTTCCAGCTCATCAGAAATCATATTGATTGCGTTTATGTGTGCGAAGTAATGGTTTATGGCTCTGTTTAGAAGTCTTAAAACCAGATCATTCAATGTGGAAACTTTTAAAAATACTTTTGCATCAAACAGTACGATGTCTTTGGGAATAACAATTATTGCTCTTTCCTTAAAAAGAAAGACGCCCATCGAAGATACTTTAAGTAAAAGTTGGCTTTTATCTATGTAATTTTCTGGTCGTTTAAAGATGATAGCAATATGATCCGGTTCAAACTCAAGTCGGCTTAGTTCATCAGGATCCAGAGACGAATTAAGAGTATGTTCATCAATTTTGTACTTGTCAATCAGCTCTCTTTTTTCATTATCATCAGGAATTATATATAAAAATATTGGGCTCTGCACATCTTTAGTTTCAACAACTTTATCATCAAGAATTTCGAATCTTTTAATCATAATTACCTCCAAGAAGAGAATTTATCTTTTAAGTTGGAAAAAAATCTTGTTGAAAATTAACTTATTTACATTTTAAAACAATATTAATAACTCACCTTACGCAAAGAGAAAGAAAGGTATTAAATTTCTGGTGACAAAAATCAGAGGTATGCGATGAAAAAAGAACTCTTAGAACTGTACACAGATTATTTAATGAGTTCATTTTCTTATACGACAGCCACG